>DATEQE010000306.1:0-7002 GCA_035272825.1 Actinomycetota bacterium | reverse complement strand
GTCGTGGGCGGCCGAGGTGGCGCAGCTCGACATCTCGGCGGGGCTGGCGATCGCCGTCCTCGCGTTCATCGCGGTCCTGCCCGAGTACGCCGTCGACATGGTGCTCGCGTGGAAGGGCGGGAACGCGTTCGAGCAGTTCGGGCAGGCGTGCAAGGCGGCGAACGACGCGGGTGAGAGCGCGTGTTCGCTCGCCCTCGCCAACATGACCGGCGCGAACCGCCTGCTGATCGGGATCGGCTGGTCGATGGTCGTGTTCATCGCGGCGTACCGCTCACGCAAGAGCCCACCGGTCCTGCACGAGGTGCGGCTCGACCGTCCGCATTCGGTCGAGGTGGCGTTCCTCGGGCTCGCGACCGTGTACTCGCTCACCCTGCCCCTGAAGTCGCAGATCACCTTGCTCGATTCGGTGGTCCTCGTCTCGATCTTCGTCGCGTACACCTGGCGGATCTCGAAGGCTCCGGCCGAGGAGCCACACCTGGTCGGCCCCGCCCGCTGGATCGGGACGTTCCGAATCCCCCGACGGCGGGCGAGTGTGATCGGGATGTTCGTGTTCGCCGCGGTGGTGATCCTGCTCTCCGCCGAGCACTTCGCCGAGTCGCTCGTCGCGACGGGCGAGCAGTTCAACATCAACGAGTTCCTCCTGATCCAGTGGCTCGCGCCGCTCGCTTCCGAGGCACCCGAGCTGCTCGTCGCCGGCCTCTACGCGTGGCGCCTAAACACCAACGCGGGTCTGGGCACCCTCGTGTCGTCGAAGGTGAACCAGTGGACCCTGCTGGTCGGCACCCTGCCGATCGTGTTCGCCATCGCGGCCGGCGGTCTGCACGGCCTCCCCGTCGACGCGCACCAGCGCGAGGAGCTGTTCCTCACCGCGGCGCAGTCGTTCTTCGCGCTCGCCGTCCTGGTCACGCTCTCGATCAGCGTGCGCGAGGCCTGGTTGCTGTTCGGCCTGTTCTGGGCGCAGTTCATCGTCGGCGCGATCGTCCCCGAGTCGTTCATGGGGATCGAGCGCGTCCTGGTGGGGGCCGTGTACCTCGTGCTCGGGCTCGTGATCTTCACCCGTCAGCGGAGCCTGATCCGCCCCCTGATCCGCGACGGCTTCAAGACGTCGTATCGCGAGCTCAACGGGCGCGAGATCGTGGGCGAGTGACCCGGGCGGTCCCGGCGCGCACGGCTACCATCGGCGCGTGGACCCGCGCGCGTTCCTCGAGCGGCTGAGCGCCGAGGACGAGCTCGTCCACGTCAGGGACCTGCCGGCCCGCACGACCGTGCCCGGCCCCTTCCCCTCCGAGGTCCCCGACCTGATCCGCCAGCGGCTCGCCCTGGTCGGCGTGACCGGCCTCTACGAGCACCAGCGGGCGGCGTTCGACGTCGCGCGCTCGGGCGGGAACGTGATCGTCGCGACCGGCACGGCCTCGGGCAAGACGCTCGTCTACAACCTCGCGTTCGCGGCGGCGGCGGTGCCGGATCCCAAGCGCACCGCGCTGTACCTGTTCCCCACCAAGGCGCTGGCGCGCGACCAGCTCCGTCAGGTCCGCGAGCTCAGGCTGCCCCAACTCCGAGCGGGGGTGTACGACGGCGACACGCCGCGGGCCGACCGGCCCCTGATCCGCAAGAACGCGAACCTGGTCATGACGAACCCGGACATGCTCCACGCCGGGATCCTGCCCGACCACCCGCGCTGGGCCGACTTCCTCCTGCGGCTGTCACACGTCGTGGTCGACGAGAGCCACGTCTTCCGGGGCGTGTTCGGTTCGCACGTGGCACAGATCCTGCGGCGGCTCCGGCGGCTGGTGGCGCACTACGGCGGCGACCCCGCGTTCGTCCTCGCGTCCGCGACCGTCGGCAACCCGGTCGAGCTCGCCGAACGGCTCGTCGGGGAACCGTTCGAGGCCATCGTGGACGACCGCTCGCCGAGCGGGGGCAAAACCTTCGCGCTGTGGAACCCCCCGATCGTGGACGAGGAGTCGGGCGCTCGCAGGAGCGCGCTCACCGACACCTCGTTCCTGATGGCCCGGCTCGCGGAGGAGGGCGTGAAGTCGATCGGGTTCACACGGTCCCGGCGGGCGGCGGAGCTGCTGGCCGAGTTCACACGGCGCGAGCTGGACGCCGAGCTCCGTCCGCGGGTCAAGGCGTATCGCGCCGGCTACCTGGCCGAGGATCGACGCGAGCTCGAACGGCGGCTCGCGAACGACGAGCTGATCGCCGTCGCCTCGACGAACGCGCTCGAGCTCGGGATCGACATCGGGTCGTTGGGCGCGGCGCTGCTGGTGGGCTACCCCGGGACGCGCGCGTCGATGTGGCAGCAGGCCGGGCGCGCGGGCCGGCGTTCGGACGGTTCGCTCGCCGTGCTCGTCGCGCAGGACGAACCGCTCGACCAGTACCTGGTCACCCACCCCGCGGATCTGTTCGACAAACCCTCGGAGGCTGCGGTGATCGATCCGACGAACCCGTACGTCCTCATCCCCCACCTGCTGTGCGCGGCCCGCGAGCAGCCCCTGTCCGACGAGGAGGTCGCGACCTACTGGCCGGAGGCCTCGGAGACCGTCCTGGGTCTCGAGGCGACCGGCGAGCTCCGGCGCCGCGGCTCCCTCCTGCACCACGCGGGTCACGAGGCGCCCCACCGGAAGGTGGACATCCGGAGCACCGGTGGGCGCCGGTTCCAGATCGTGATCGAGGAGACCGGGGAGCTGCTCGGCACAGTCGACGGCTCGCGCGCCTATTGGCAGGTCCATCCGGGCGCCGTGTACCTGCACCAAGGGGAGCAGTTCGAGGTACGGGTGCTGGATCTGGACGCGAACGTCGCGATCGTGACCCGGTCCGACCCCGACTACTACACGCAGTCGCGCGACACCACCGACATCGAGGTCGTGATCGAGCAGGAGCGGCGACGGCTCTCCGCCGACACCGAGACGTGCTACGGGACGGTGCGGGTCACGAACCAGGTCGTGGCGTTCGCCCGCAAGCACGTCGCCACCGGCGAGGTGCTCGAGATCGTGCCCCTCGACCTCCCGCCCGTGCCGCTCGAGACGCGCGCCGTGTGGTGGGGCATCCCGCAGACGGTGCTCGATCGGGCCGAGCTCCAACCGTCGGCGATCCCGGGGGCGGCCCACGCGGCCGAACACGCGGCGATCGGGCTGCTCCCGCTGGTCGCCACGTGCGATCGATGGGACGTCGGCGGCGTGTCGACCGCGTACCATCCCGACACCGGGTCGTGTGCGATCTTCGTGTACGACGGGTACGAGGGTGGTGCCGGCATCGCCGAACGGGGGTTCTCCTCCGCCCGGCGATGGCTGGAGGCGACGCTCGAGACCGTGTGGAGGTGTCCGTGTGCGCACGGGTGCCCCTCGTGCGTGCAGTCACCCAAGTGCGGGAACGGGAACGAGCCGCTGGACAAGGCGGGCGCCGTGTCGCTGCTGGAGGCGATGCTGGGTTGAGGGCGAGCCAGAGGATGGCCCCAAGAGATCGGCGCAGGAGATGAGCAGGACGTGAGCCAGGGCATGAGGGGGAACCGTCGAGTGGCATCGGGGACGTGGAGGTGACGCGAGAGATCTACATCGCGGTGGTGGGACCGTCGGCGGGGACGCCGGCCGAGCTCGCGATCGGCGAGGCCGTTGGGCGGGGGGTCGCCGAGGCGGGCGGTGTCCTGGTTTGCGGCGGCATGGGCGGCGTCATGGAGGCGGCGGCGGGCGGCTGCGCCGACGCGGGCGGGCGTTCGGTGGGGATCCTCCCGAGCGACTCGCGGCTGGACGCCAACCCGTATCTGACGATCGCGGTCGCGACGGGGATGGGTGAGGCGCGCAACGCGATCGTCGTGCGGACCGCCGACGTCGTGATCGCGGTGCACGGCGAGTTCGGGACGCTCTCGGAGATCGCCCTCGCCCTGAAGATGGGCAAGCCGGTCGTCGGCATCGGGACCTGGGAGCTCGGCAAGGACGGCGAACCGGTCGACGCGATCGTCCGGGCGGCCGATGCCACGGACGCCGTGTCGCAGGCGCTCCAGTTGGCCGCGCCCCTCTAGACTCCTCGCGATCACCGTCGTCCGGCGCCGGACCCCCTTCCTCCGCTGCGGTCCGGGTTCGCCGTCGGAGACAAGGGGAAGCATGACCGACCACGAAGACCATCCGGAGATCGCGCCCGCCTCGGCGACGGACCCGCGCTCCGACGCCGAGCTCGACGCGATCGCCGAGGCCGAGGTCGAGGGTCTGCCGGTATCGACCGACGCCGCGCTCCGCACGACCCCGCGCGCCGGCGGCAGGTTCCAGGGGGCGATCGATGCCGTCCTGCCGCGGGGACGCTTCGGCGACCAGCGGGACATCCTCGGCGGCGCCGGGCAGAACGTGATCGGACTGGCGGCCGGCGTGCTCACGACGTTCGCCACCCAGGTGATCATGACGCGCGGCCTGGGCCCCGCGCTCTTCGGGGTCGTGACCCTCACCACGCAGTTCGCGTTCATCGCGAGCACCGCCACGCGGTTCGGCATGGACGTGGCGAACGTCCGTCTCGTGGCGATCCTGGTCGGTCGCGGCGAGTCCGGGCGGACGCGCCCGCTCGTACGGACGAGCGCGATCATCGCGGGCGTCATCTCGGTCCTGGTGGGCGTGGCGGTCATCCTGCTCGCGGATCGGCTCTCGAGCGCGTTCGTCTCCCCGAGGTTCCACGACCAAGGCGTCGTGGCATTCGATGCGGCCGGCGTCGCGATCCCGTTCGCGGCGCTCACCTGGGTCTACCTGGGCGCGACGCGCGGCCTCAAGATCATGCGGCACACCCTGTACATCTTCTGGATCGGTCAGCCGCTCGGGTGGATCGCGATCGCCGTCGTGGGCTGGTTCTTCGCCAAGACCGCCGGGGTGACCGCCTTCGCGTACGCGGCGTCCTGGGCGATCGCGACCGGGTTCGCGTGGTGGGCGTGGGAACGCGAGACGCGGGGCTTCGACGCGCGGACCGAGGGCGCCGGCATCCCCGAGGAACGCACGACGGCGCTGATGAAGTTCGGGATGCTCCGAGCCCCGGCGACGCTGTTCGCGCAGCTGTTGTTCTGGATCGACACGTTCGTCCTGGCCGCGTACCGAGGCTCCGCCGAGGTCGGGGTCTACGGCGCCACCGTGCGGACGGGGCAATCGCTGCTGCTGTTCCTCACCTCGCTCTCCTTGGTGTTTAGCCCGTTCGTCGCCGACCTGCACTACCGCGGCGAGAAGGCCAAGCTCGACGCGCTCTACAAGAACGTCACGCGGTGGGGCCTCGCCACCACGCTGCCGATCCTGCTCGCGCTCGCGATCTTGCCGGGGACGATCATGCGCGTGTACGGCCCGCGGTTCGTCGCCGGCGCCGATGCGCTCGAGATCCTGATCATCGGCCTGATCGTTCCGGTGATCGTCGGCACGGTCGGGTTCATCCTGATCATGGTCGGTCGCACCGGCTGGGACCTTCTCGTCTACGTCGCCTCGTTCGCCGTCGCGGTCGGGATCGCCGTCTGGCTCGCGCCGACGCACGGCATGAAGGGGGCCGCGATCGCCGAGGCGGTCACCCTGACGCTGTCCGCATTCGCGCGGCTGCTGCTCGTCAAGCGATTCGTCGACATCTGGCCGTTCGACCGCTGGTTCCTGCGGTTGATCCCGCCGGCCTTGGCCGGCGCCGCCGTCATGTGGGCGGTCCACTCCGTCCTCGCCGGTCCGAAGTGGCTGATCGACCTGACGCTGTCGATCTCCGCCGGCACGCTCGCGTACGGCGTGGTCCTGGTCTGGATCGGGCTCAAGCCCGGGGAGCGGGCGACCGCGCTCGCCCTGATCCGCAGGCTGCTCGGCCGCACGCCGAACCCACCTGGACCTGTCACGGCCGACTGACCGCGCGCCGCCGCGAACCTCCCCTCGAGCGCCCGCGGTCGCGTGACGGTAGCGTCGGCCAGATCGAATGATCCGAACGAAGGAGGCGAGCCATGACCGACCCGGCCCGGCTGGAGCGCGGCCGAGACAAGCTCAGCGAGGTGCACGGAGAACGAGCCCTGGCCACCGTCGAGTCGCTCGGCGATCTCGGGCGACTGATCGTCGAGGTGGCATACGGCGACGTCTACTCCCGACCCGGACTCTCGCTCCGTGAGCGCCAGATCACCTCGGTGGCGGCGCTCGTCGCGACCGGCCGGTCCTCGCAGCTGCCCGTGCACCTGCGCTCGTCTCTGAAGGCCGGGCTCACACCCGAGGAGCTGCAGGAGGTGATCATCCAGACGGCCACGATCGCAGGCTTCCCGCCCGCGATGAACGCCTGGTCGACGCTGAAGACGATCGTCGCGGAGACCGAGGGCTGATGGACGCCCTCCAGGCCGCTCGGCGCTGGGCAGATGCATGGGCCCGTGCCTGGCGAACGCACGACGCCGAGCTCGTGGGATCGCTGTACGCCGACGGTGCCTCGTTCCGTTCACAGCCGTTCCGCGAGCTCGACGACCCGGCCGGCTACGCGCGGTGGGCCTTCGACCAGGAGGCAGAGGCCGAGTGCCGGTTCGCCGAACCCGCCCTGACGGGCCACGACGGCGCCGCCGTCGAGTACTGGGCGGTCAGCACCGCTCGCGATGGCACCGTCGAGACGATCGCGGGGGTCGCACTGCTGCGGTTCGGGGCCGATGGCCGTGTGGTGGCCGAGCGCGACTACTGGAACTTGGCCCCCGGCCGGGCCGAGCCCTACCAGGGCTGGGACCGCGCGCCGCCGCTGACCGCGCCGCGCGCACCCGAGCGCGGATCTCGTCGGCGCGCCGGTGCGTGATCTCGGGTGCGATCCGCAGGACGCGCCGCGGCGATCGTCCGGGTCGTCGCACGGACGTACCCCGACTCGTGCGCCTCGGGCTTTACACACGGACTGGCGGCTCGTGATGGACGACCCATTGACCCAGATCGCCTGCGGCGATATCCAGCCGTTGGGGGTCGGGCGGCCCCGAACCTCAACCCACCCAGTCCGAGAACCAACCCACGCCGATCCCCGGCACCGGCTCCATGTAGGCCGGCCGCGTTCACCCGG
>DATEQE010000305.1:0-3130 GCA_035272825.1 Actinomycetota bacterium | reverse complement strand
GACGCGATGCCTATCGAGGCGCGGACGAACACCTCCACCCCCTCGAGGCGGAACGGGGCTTCGAAGGCCGCCAGGACCCGTGTGGCGACCTCGGCCGCGATGATGCCGTCGCCGCCGTCCTCCAGCAGGATCGCGAACTCGTCACCGCCGAGGCGGGCGGCCGTGTCCGCCTGGCGCAGGGTGGCCTTGATGCGGTCGGCGACCTCGCCGAGCAGGTGGTCCCCGGCCGCATGTCCGAGCGAGTCGTTGATGGTCTTGAAGTCGTCCAGGTCCATGAACAGGATCGAGACCGGGAGGTTGTCGCGCGACTGCCGCTCGATCATGTGCTCGACGCGGTCCTTGAACAGCGCCCGGTTCGCGAGCCCCGTGACGGCGTCGTGGAACGCCTGATGCTGCAGCTGCTCCTCGAACGCCTTGCGTTCGGAGACGTCACGGGTGTTCAGGACGATGCCCTTCACGTTCTCGTCGTGCAGCAGGTTCGTCCGCAGGGTCTCGACGTGCAGCCAGAACTCGTCCCTGTGCTTCATCCGGAACTCGGTGAGGCCCGGATGCGCATCTTCCTCGCGTCCGCCCGAGGTGAGGAACTGCAGCACGCCGGCTCGGTCGTCGGGGTGGATCAGGACCGTGAGTTTCGTGCCCTCGAGCTCGCCCGGCGCGTGCCCGAGCACGCGCTCGACCGACGGGCTCATGTACCGGATCGTGGAGTCGGCCTCGACGACCATGACCACGTCGGAGGAGTTCTGGACCAGCGAGGAGAAGCGCGCCTCGCTCTGGCGGATCAGCAGGATCTCGGTCGTCAGAGCGCTGTCGAGCGCCAGGGCGACTTGGGAGGAGAGCGCCTCGATCGAGTCGCGGATCGCCCGGGGGACGCTCGAGGGTCCGGCGACGACGAGCACCCCCTGGAGCTCCTCCTTCATGAACAGGGGAGCGTTCAGGAAGAAGGTCGCCTTCGCGGGCATGCCGAGCGAGTTCGCGAGCTCGGCTTCCTCGGTGGGGACCTCGTACGAGCGGTGGGACTGGAGCCGGTCGCGCTTCCACTGAGGAAGGATCGACAGAGAGACCCTCGTGCCCTCGACGCCCTCGGCTCCTCCGGCTGCTGCCACCACCTGGAACACATCCGCTTCGTCGTCGGTCGCGACCAGCAGCCGCAGGCCGCCGTCTTCGCCCACGAGCGCGCGCGCCGCCTGCAACGTGGCCGTATAGATGCTCTCCCGGTTCGTCGCCGTGACGAGCGCGGCACCCGCGTTGCGCAGGGCCTTCTCGCGGAGCGTGGACTGTTCCTGACGCCGGACGAGCCCCGACATCCGGAGCACGACCAGGACGAACAACATAACCGACGCCCCGATCAGCACGGGCATGTCCACGGCGTCCGCCCGGCCGAGCTGGATCAACATGACGCCCGGTGCGATCAGCGACGCACCGCCGAGCAACAGCAGCCGAAGCTTGGACATCCCGCGTTCGACGTCGGGGGCCTTGTCCGAGAGGGTCCGCATCGAGGGGTGCAGGGCGGCCGCTCCCCACAGGATGTAGAAGATCCCCCATCCCGCTTCGAGGTACCCGGACTGGTCGTACACGGCGCCGGTGACGGAGATGTACGTGTAGACGGTGTCGGTAAGGAACAAGGCAAGGGCGGCCGTACCCATCAGGTACATCGAGGGAGCGCGCTTGCCCGCGCCCATCGCGAGACGGACGACGGCGGTCAGCAGGATGAGGTCCATGAATGGGTAGGCCATTCCCACGAGCTTCTGGATCAGGGTCGAGGTGGAGTCATGGGCAACCGGCGACATCAGGAACACCCACTGCACCGTGCCGATGCCGATCGCCACGATGAGCGAATCGATGACGCTGTCCCGGTCCCGTCCCGGGTTGCGCCGGCGGATCAGCAGGAGCAAGCCGCCGACGAGGCACGGGTAGACGAGCAGGTAGGCGACGTCGCCGATCGAGGGGTACGGCAGGTCGGTGCCGAAGAAGTCGTTGTAGTTGTAGGTGATGACGTCGCCGATGACGAAGAACGCCTGACCGAGCGCGAACAGGTACCACGGGGCTTGGGCGTTCGGCTTCCACATGCGGACCGCGACGACGATCGCGATCGGCGACGAGAGCGAGATCAGGTTGAAGAACCATCCCTGTCGAAGGTGCGGCAGGAACAGGAAACCGAGCAGCGCGGCGATGCCGCCGCCCAGGTACAGGAGCCAGGCCCGCGACTTCATCTCTGCCTCAGATATCGGTGGGCCGAACGGGCGACCTTAGGCCGCCCCGGAGGTTCCCGAGGCCGGAAAGGGCCCCTGACCAGCGGAGATGGGCGCCAGGGGCCCCTCGAGGGCCCCGAACCCCGTGTCCTTCGTCGCGTCGATCGGCGTCCCCACGAGGGCGCCGCTTCGCTCGATGTCGCGCATCCCCGGCAAGAACAGGAAGGCCAGGGTGATCGCCCCGCCCAGCAGGCCGGCTCCCACGAGCGTCTCCCGGGCGCCGAACACCACGGCGATCGGACCGGTGAACGCGTAGGAGATCGGCACGAGCGCGATCGAGATGAACCAGTCGAAGCTCGAGACACGCCCGAGCAGCCGGCCGGGCACCAGGCGCCCCTTGGTCGTCGCCCAGACGATCGTCCCCGCGCCCTCGAGCGCGTTGAACGCGAAGCAGGCCGCCATCGCCTGCCACGGGAACCGCGCGAGACCGTACCCGGCGATCGCGAGCGTCGAGACCGTCCAGACGACGTAGATGAATGTCATGTTCCTGCGCGGCATCTGCCGGTTGCCCATCACGATCGCCGAGGTCATGGCCCCGATCCCCCCGACGGCGAAGATCAGACCGAGGTCCGCGGCCGACCCGTGCATGTCGTTACGGACGACGAACGGGAGCAGCACCTCCGACGGGCCCCAGAAGATCAGGTAGCCGAGCGTCGCCGCGAGGAAGGTCCCCCACAGCCACACCTGCGAGCGGACGAACGCGAACCCCTCGCGGATGTCTCCGATCGCCGACCCATGCGGCGCGTCGGGGGCCGTTCGGCGGGCACGCATGAGCGCCACGCACGAGATCGAGAAGGCGAACGTGCAGGCGTCCACGACGAACGCGGCCCCCGCGCCACCCGTCGCCACGATCCACCCGCCCAGGGCCGGTCCGAGCATCA
>DATEQE010000304.1:0-3747 GCA_035272825.1 Actinomycetota bacterium | reverse complement strand
TCGAGGCGTCGTCCGGTCGACCAACCGGAACCCGCGAGGTCGGTGAGCTGGTTGGATTCTGCCGGCTTCCCGGCGAACGGGCGGGGGCTGGTGGCCCCGGCCCGCGAGGGACGGCTCAGCAGCCAGTCACCTCGAGGGTCTCGAGCTGTTTCGGCAAGGACCACCCCCTTTCTCCCGTATGCGCATGGTGCGGCAGAACCGCGGGGAAGGCAACCAACGAGGTGGGTGGCCTCATGTCGAGGGCTGGACGCCCGCGAGGGTGGTCCGCAGCCGCCCGAGCATCAGGACCGAATCCTGCAGCGAAACCGGGAAGAGCGGGTTGGTGACGTTCGTCGGGTCCGAGAACGTCGGCATCGCGAGGTCGACCCGCTCGCTCTCGGGAGCCACGGGGATATTGGCCGGCACGGTCGGCTGCGGGATCGTCGTGACCGTCGGTCCGCTCGGGGTCGTCGATCCACCCGAGGTCGAGCCCATGGCGTTCGAACCCGAGGGTGACGCCGCGTTGCTGCTGCCCGTGCATGCCCCGGCCACGAACGCCACCGAGACGATCAGGACGAGCCGACGCGGGCGATCCGACCGGTCGCGCCGCGCGACGAGCCCACGGTCCCCGTCCACGACACCCTCCGTCACCCCGGGTTCGACCGGGTCAGTCGTCGTTCGAGCCGTCCTGGTCGTTCGACCCGTCGTCATCGGCCTCGAGGCCGAGGACCCGGAAGTTGGCGCCGAGCCTGACCTCCACCACGCGTCCGTCGTCCAGGCGCACCTCGACCCCGTACGTGGCGCCGTCGTCGCCAGCTTCCGTCTCGGTCACCGTCCCCCCGCCGGTGAACTCGAGCGCGGCCGCGCGCGCCCGGTCCAGCGTCGAGCCGGTGAGCGGTTGGTCCGTGTCACCGGCGCCCGTCGCGATGGCGACACCGGCGCCCCCGCCGACGACCGCCAGCGCGAGCGCGCCTCCGACGATCCACCTCGTCCTGCGTTCCATGCGATCGACCTCCTTCGTTCGTCGTCGTACCCCTGGTGGCGGAACCGTGATGAGAGGAGCGTGAACCGGGCATCAGACCGCCTCGGACCCCTCGAACCTCCTCGGCCGCCTCCGATCAACCATGCCTCCAGGACCATCCGAACTCCGCTACGCCGCCGGGAGATCAAGGTCGACCAGCTCCTCGCGGTCAGAACCTCCCGACACCGCGATGGCCAGGACCATGCCGACGCCCTTCGCGTAGAGCTTGTACTCGACCAACCTCGGGTGCAGCGGCGTGAATTCCTTGACCAACACGGCGTCCCGGACATGTCCGAACGGCACCTGAGCCTGCTCGTCGAGGCTCAGGATCTCGGCGGCATCCTCCGCCTCGCCCGCGAGGTACTCCTGCCGGTACGCAAGCCCGACCTCGGGATCCGCCGGCATGATCACGCCCGCCTGGGCGCCTTCGACGCCAGCCTCCCACGACCCGGTCGTGCTAACGACGACGCCGTGCTCGTACTCCTTCGTGTTCTCGCCCATGTACCAGACGTTGCCGCACGCATCTTGCGCGTACCAGTCGAACGTGTTCTCGACGAGCTCACCCCGCGCGGTCACCTTGTCGTGCACCACGACGGCGTCGATGCCGAGGATGGATCGGGTCCGGGACGTGACGCTCACGCGCACGCGTTGCCGCGATCCCTCCGGGTCGGTCTCGCGATAGGTCCACGCGGCGCCCGGGGGCATCGGCAGGAAGGGGTTGTCGATCCGATCCACGGAGTCGGCCGGATCGAGCGCGACCCGGTCGCTGCCCTGCGGGAGCGGCGCGGCACAGGACACGGCGCCGGCGATCCCGCTCGGCACGGCCACGGTGGCGAGCCCGATGCCGACGATCAGCGTTGCGAGCCTTCGAAACATGTCGACCTCCTCGTGTCGGTGATGCGTCCTGTTTCGATGTCCGAGGATGCGCCGAGGACGATGAGAGCTTCGTGAGCGGTGAACGCGGGGTGCCACCGCCCTCACTACACTGCCGAGGTGAACGACAGGAGCACGATCGCGATCGTCGAGCGGGCACCCACGCCCGACGAGTACCGGCGCCTGCGTGCGAGCGTCGGCTGGAACGCGCTGAGCCCAGACGGCATCCGGGCCGGCCTGTCGGGCTCCCTGTACTCGGTGGTGCTCGAGCGCGACGGCGAGGCCGTCGGCTGCGGTCGCGTGGTCGGGGATGGCGGCGTCTATTTCTATGTGCAGGACGTCATCGTCCTGCCCGAGCTCCAGGGCCTTGGATGGGGCGCGCGCATCATGGACGCGGTGATGCGCTACCTCGACGCGTCGGTTCGGCCGGGCTCGTTCATCGGACTGATGGCCGCCAAGGACGCCGAGGGGTTCTACCGGCGGTACGGGTTCGAACGGCGCCCGGACGACCGGCCGGGGATGTTCCGGATCCGATGACCGGCCCCGGCGAACCCTTCGGTCACGAGCGATCCGCCGCCCTCACTGCCCTGAGACGACACCCTCGGTAGCACGGTCGCCATGCGGAGGACCCTCGCCCTCCTTGGTGTGCTCGCGGTCGCTGCCACGGTGATCCACGCCCAGGCCTCGCAGGACAGACACCGGCGGACCCATCACGGCATCGAGGCGGCCGGCACGGGGACGACGCGGTTCGTCATCGCGGCCGCGGGCGACACCGCCTGTCAGAACGCCCCGTACGGCTCGGGCTCGCCGGCGAACTGTCAGTACGACGACACCGCTCACCTGATCGACGCCGCGAACCTCGCTCGCGTGCTCCTGCTCGGCGACAACCAGTACGACGTGGGCGCGTTCGCCGCCTACATGAGCTACTTCGACCCGACCTGGGGCCGCGCCAAGCCGAACCTCGCCCCCGCCCCCGGCAACCACGAGTACGCGAACGACCCGTCCTCCAGACCTCGCGGCTACTTCCGATACTTCGGCGTCGCGGTGAGGGGACCGGACGGGCTCGGCTATTACTCATACGACGTCGGCGCGTGCCCCGGCGACCCGTGCTGGCACTTGATCTCGTTGAACTCCGAGCTCTGTTTCGCGGCGGGCGGCTGCGGCTCGGCCGCCGATCCCTCCGATCCCGGACCGGGGAACCGGATGTACGCGTGGCTCGCGCAGGACCTCGCCGACCATCCCGACTCGGACTACCCCTGCACCCTCGCCTACTGGCACCATCCGCGGTTCTCGTTCTCCACCGGGAGCGGCGCGACGAGCACGGTGGGCCCGCTCTGGCAGTTGCTGCACGCGGCACGCGCCGACGTCGTGCTGAACGGTCACTCGCACAACTACCAGCGCTGGCGCCCCATGGACCCGAACGGCGGCCTCGACCGTGAGACGGGGATCCGCGAGTTCGTGGTCGGGACCGGCGGTGCGAGCCACTACGCCCTGCCGAGCGGTGCGACGCCCGACAACCTCGTCGCGGCGCAGGCGGATGCGTTCGGCGTCCTGAAGCTCACGCTGAAGGCGGACCGGTACCGGTGGCGGTGGGTGTCGGCCGCCGGGCAGCCGGCGTTCGATGACGCGTCGGACGACCAGGCGAAGTGCGTGCGTGCTAACCCTTAACGCCGGTGACGGTGACGCCCTCGACGAACACACGCTGGGCGAGGAAGAACAGGACGATCACCGGGATCATGAACAGGACCGAGGCGGCCATCGTGAGGTTCCACTCCGTCTGGAACTGCCCGCGGAACTCCGCGAGCCCCATCGACAGCGTCCACAGCTTCGGGTTCTCGCCCAGGTAGAGCAGCGGCGCGAAGAAGTCGTTCCAC
>DATEQE010000303.1:0-19972 GCA_035272825.1 Actinomycetota bacterium | reverse complement strand
GGTTCCTCGCCGAACGCGGCATCGACGGCGTCCTCGCCTGCGGCACGACCGGCGAGGGGATCCTGCTCTCGGTTCCCGAACGCCTGCGGGTGGCCGAACGATTCGTCGAGGCCCGCCCGGAGGGGTTCCAGGTGGCGATCCACGCGGGGGCCCAGTCGACGTCGGACACGGTCGAGCTGGCGACGCACGCGAAGGAGGTCGGGGCCGATGCCGTGGCCGTGATCGCCCCGCCGTACTTCCCGCTGGACGAGCGGGCCCTGTCCGAGCACCTGCGTGCGGCCGCCGAGGCGTGCGGTCCCCTGCCCTTCTACGTCTACGAGTTCGCCGGACGGTCGGGCTACGCGATCCCGGTGGGGGTGATCGAACGCCTCCGGGATACCTCGCCGAACCTCGCGGGGCTGAAGGTGTCCGACACGCCCTGGAGCGCGGTCGAACCCTACGCGCTCGAGGGGCTCGACCTGTTGGTCGGGTCGGAGCCGCTGGTGCTCGAGGCCCTCGAGCACGGTGCCGACGGCGCGGTCTCGGGCCTCGCGACGGCGTTCCCCGAGATCGTGGCCGCGCTCGTGCACGAGCGGGACACGACGGCGGGCGAACGGGTTTCGACGCTGCGGACGCTCCTCGGCCCGATCCCGTTCCACGCCGCGCTCAAGGAGATCCTCGTCGCGCGGGGGGTTCCGATCCGTCCCGACGTGCGATCCCCGCTGCGGCCGCTCGCGCCCGAGGAGCGCGAGATCGCGTTCGACGCCGCTCGCCGTGTCGGCGCGCTCTAGGCTTCGAGCAGATCGGGGATCCGGCGCAGGTCGTCGATGGACTCGCCGTCCCACGCCTCGACCTCGGGGCGCAGCATCTCCGCCTCCTCCTGCGGGTCGCGGATCAGCACCGGTCGCATCCCGACGGCCGCCGCGCCCGAAAGCTCGCGGTAGGCGCCGTCGCCCACGTACAGGCACGCCCGCGGCCTCACGCCGAGATGCTCGGTCGCGAGCAGGTAGATCTCGGGGTCGGGCTTGCGGAGCCCGACGTCGCACGAGAACACCTCGACGTCGACGGTCCCCTCGAGCGGCGACGCGCGCCACATCGCCGGCGCGTCGGGCGCGCACATGCTGATCAACGCGAGCCGATAGCCGTCGGCGCGCAGCCGCGCGAGGATCTCCTCGGCGCCGGGACGCGGCACGAACCACTTCCGGTACATCGCCGCCCGGCCGTCCAGGATCTCGGTGAGCTGGGCGTCGGTCGGCCAGGCGCCCGCCCGGGCGGCGACGGTGCGCAGGTTCTCCTCGAGGCCGCCGAGGCGTCCGGTCTGGCGTTCGATCCCGGTCGCCTGCCACGCGGCCTTGAACGCGTCGACGTCGGCCTCCAGGATCGCGGCGCTCGTCTCGAGCCAGCCCTCCCAGTCCGCCCGGGGGAACTCGTACACGAGCGTCCCGAACAGGTCGAAGACGACCGCCTCGATACCGCTCACGACGGTCGCGGCCATTCGTCCTCGAGGATCGAGTACACGATGAGGTCGTAGAACCCCTTCGAGCCGCGTTCGCCGCCGCGCTCGATTCCCTCCCGGACGAACCCGAGGCGTTCGGGGATCGCGCGGCTCCGCGCGTTGTCAACCCCGGCTCGGATCTCGATCCGGTGCAGGCCCAGGTCGCCGAACCCCACCCCGATCAGCGCGCGCACCGCCCGCGTCACGAGTCCGCGGCCCTCCTCCGCGGAGGCGATCCAGTACCCGATCTCTCCCCGAACGCCGAACGGGTCCCATCGCAGACCGACGCCGCCGGCGTACCGCCCGTCGACGAAGATCCCGCACCCGTCGAGCGCCCCCTGGTCGTGCACCACGCTCTCGAGCCACCGCCGCTGGTCGTCGATCGTGCGGGTCGCGTCGACCCATGGCATCCAGGGTTCGAGACGAGGCCGCTCGACCTCGATCAGTGCCCAGATCTCGTCCAGGTCCGCGACCGTGAGCCGCCGCAGGACGGCGCCGTCGCCGAGATCGGCGGGCAGTGGGCTCACCGGGCGGGCGTCGCGGCCTTCTGACGCTCCTCCTCGGCGAGCACCCGACGGAGCACCTTGCCCACCATCGTCTCGGGCAGGCTGTCCCGGAGCTCGACCCGCTTGGGGGTCCGGTACGCGGTGAGTCCGTTGGCCGGGTCGCGCGCCCACGCCAAGAGCTCTTCGATCGTGGCCGATTCGCCCTCGCGCAGGACCACGAACGCCTTCACGGCCTCCCCGGTCTTGTCGTCCGGCACCCCGATCACCGCGACCTTAGAGATCTTCGGGTGCCGGTACATGGCGTCCTCGATCTCGTTCGGGTACACGTTGAACCCGGAGACCAGGATCATCTCCTTGAGCCGGTCGACGATGCGGAAGTACCCGTCGGGATCCATGAGTGCGACGTCGCCGGTGTGGAACCAGCCGTTGCGGATCGCGAGCGCGGTCTCCTCGGGCCGGTTCCAGTACCCGAGCATCACCTGCGGCCCACGGATGCAGAGCTCGCCGCGTTCGCCGGGCTCGAGCGACCGGTCCGGGTCCTCCAGATCGACGATCTTGCAGTCGGTGTCGGGCATCGGCATGCCGATCGAACCCGCTCGCGGCGCGTCCAACGGATTGGCGTGCGTCACGGGCGAGCATTCGGTGAGCCCGTAGCCCTCGACGAGCCTGGCGCCGCCGGTGATCTCGGCGAACCGTTCCGCGACCGCGGCCGGCAGCGGCGCCGCGCCGGAGATGCACGCCTTCACCGAACGCAGATCGAACTTCGCGGCGAGCGGCGATTCGTTCAGCGCGTTGAACAGACGCGGCACGCCCGGTACGAAGGTCGGCTTCTCCTTCGACATCTCCTCGAGCACGAGATGCAGGTCCCGCGGGTTCGGGACCGGGACCATCTTGGCCGCGATCAGCACCGCGACGTTCATCGTCAGCATCCCGAACGAGTGGAAGAAGGGGAGCGGGCCGAGGAGGGCCTCCTCTCCTTCCAGCAGGGAGAGGTACGCGGCCGCCTGCATCGCGTTGGCGACCATGTTCCGATGCGAGAGCATCGCGCCCTTGGAGATCCCGGTCGTGCCCCCCGTGTAGATGAACCCGGCGGGGTCGGTCGCGAGCTCGATCGGCGGCGCGACCGGCACCGGGCCAGCGGCCTCGAGCCATCGTTCCCACCACGTGACGGGCGCGTCCTTCGGCACGGGCGGCCAGGGCTTGCCCTGTTCGCGCTGCACCTTCTTGAACTTCAGCGCGGGCGCGAGCTGCTTCTTCGGGAACGACATGTAGTCGTTCAGCCGCGCGACGACGACGTGCTGCAGCCCCACGGTCTCGAACACGCCCGCGAAGTCCGAGTACAGGAGGTCGAGCACGACGACGACCGACGGCGAGCAGTCGCGGAGCTGATGCTCCATCTCGCGCGCCGTGTAGAGCGGGTTGTTCCCGACGACGATCGCGCCCAGGCGGGCCGTCGCGTAGAACGCGATCACGTACTGGGGACAGTTCGGCATTACCAGCCCGACCCGGTCGCCATTGCCGACGCCGAGACCCGCGAGCGCCGCCGAGCATCGTTCGACCTCCCGCAGGAGCGTGGCGTAGGAGATCCTGCGGCCGAACCAGGCGAGCGCCGGCGCCTCCGGATGCGTTCGCGCCGACGCCTCGAGCATCCCGAACACCGACAGGTTCGGGTACGGCTCCAGGGTGTGGGGGACGCCGGACGGGTAGGTCGCGAACCAGGGCCGGTGGTCGGTCATCGAGGCATCATTCCAGACGGGCGAGCACCCGCTCAAGCTCGCTCCTTGGCACGCTCCTTGGCGCGCTCCTCGTTGAGGGTCCGGAGCCAGCCGATAGGCTCCCGCCCCATGGCCGATCCGCTCGACGAGTTCCTGGACGCCGCACGCGCGGCCCTCGCGCCGGTGGATGGCGAGCTGGCGGTCGCGGGGCTCCGCGAACCGGTCGAGGTCCTGCGGGACGGGTGGGGGATCCCCTACCTTTCCGCCGCGTCGCTGGACGACCTGTGGTTCGCGCAGGGGTTCGTCCAGGCGTCGGAACGGCTGTTCCAGATCGAGCTCGCGCTGCGCGCGGCGGGCGGGCGCCTCTCGGGATGGTTCTCGGATCTCACGATCGCGTCCGACCGATTCGCGCGGACGGTCGGGTTCCACCGGATCGGGGTACGCGAGGCACAGCGCTGGAGCGCGGCATCGCGGTCGATGATGCGGCGGTTCGTCGACGGGGCCCGGGCCTGGATGGAGGCGATGCCGGCCCCGCCGCTCGAGTACGCGATGCTCGGGGTGGCCCCGGAGCTCCCCGAGGATCTCGAGGACTGGGCGGCGGCGTTCGCCTACCTCGCATGGGGCCTCTCGGGCAACTGGGATGACGAGCTGCTGCGGCTCCGCCTGTCCGAGCGGTTCGGAGCCGAGGCCGCGGCGGCCCTCCTGCCGCCGCCGGCGGTCGACCCGGCCGGGCTCGCGGCGGGCTCGCTCGCCGGGCGGTTGTTGGACGGCCTCCCCCGTTCGCGCGGCCAGGGCTCGAACAGCTGGGTCGTCTCGGGTTCGAGGACGGCGAGCGGACGCCCGCTGATGGCCAACGATCCGCACCTGCTCGTGCAGCAACCGGCGGCGTGGTTCGAGCTCCACCTGCGGGCGCCCGGGTACGAGGCCCGCGGGGCGGCGCTGCCGTTCGTCCCGGGCATCCTGGCGGGGACGACGCCGCACCACGCGTGGGGCCTGACCAACGTGAGCGGCGACATCCAGGACCTCTACGTCGAGCGCCTGAACGACGAGGGGACCGCCGCCGAGTTCGACGGCACCTGGGAACCGCTCACCGTGCGCACGGAGACGATCGAGGTCCGCGGTGGTGCCGCGGACACGTTCGACGTGCGGGAGACCCGGCACGGCCCGATCCTGGAGACCGCGCCGGTCGGTGTCGCCGGCAACGAATACGCCCGCGTGGACGGCACCTTCGCGCTGCGATGGACCGCCGCCGACGGTCTCCTGGAGCCCGTCGTGCTCGCCGAGCTCGTGCGCGCGGCGTCGTTCGAGGAGTTCCGCGAGGCGTTGCGCGGCCTGTGGTGCCCCGGCCAGAACGTCGTGTACGCCGACCTCGACGGCACGATCGGTTATCAGTGCACAGGGCGGTTCCCGCTGCGGCGCGCCGGCGACGGCTCCGCCCCGGTCGCGGGTTGGACCTCCGACCACGAGTGGGAGGGTTACCTCCCGTACGAGGAGCTCCCGTGGTCGAAGGACCCGGGCTCGGGGTTCGTCGTCACCGCCAACAACCGCATCCACGACGAGGAGTACCCGCACCTGATCGGCCTCGACTTCCATACGGGGTTCCGCGCGCGGCGGATCGGCGAGCTGCTGGAGCCGAACCACACGCAGACCCCCGATGAGACCGCCTCGATCCAGGTCGACACCGTCTCGCTCCCCGCACAGCGGCTCCTGCCGCACCTGCTCGCGACCGAGGCGCGTGGCGACGCGGCTCGACGTGCGCTCGCCCTGCTCGATGGGTGGTCCGGGGACCTGGACGCCGGCTCGGCGGCCGCGGCGGTCTACGAGGTGTGGGTCGGACGGATCGCCGTCGTCGCGTTCGGGGACGCGGGCGATGGGAGCCCGGTCGACGCCTACGTGGCCTGGCGCGAGACGTTCGTGTGCACCGCGCTCCCGGCGATGCTGGAGGCGAACATCCCGCCGCCCGGCGGTGGATCGTGGGACGGGGTCCTCGCGGTCGCGCTGGACGAGGCGGTCGCGCTGCTCGCCGAACGGTTCGGGAGCGACGAACGGGGGTGGCGGTGGGGCGCGCTGCACCGGGTCCGGTTCGCGCACCCGCTTGCCCGCCTGCCGGGGATCGGCGCCCTGTTCGTCGCGGCCGAGCACGAGCTCGGGGGGGACGAGCAGACCGTCCTGCAGGGTGGGTTCGACGCGCGGCTGGGGTTCGACGCGGTGGTGGTCCCCTCGTGGCGGTTGGTGGTGGATCTCGCCGACCTCGACGGGTCGCTCGCCGTGCTCACCACCGGGCAGTCCGGCAACCCGGCGTCCCCGCACTGGAACGACCAGTCGGACCTGTGGGCATCGGGGAAGCTCCGGGCGTGCCCCTTCTCCCGGCCCGCCGTCGAGGCGGCCGCCGAGCACGCCCTGCTGCTCGTCCCCGGGTAACATCGTCGGCGCGATGCCGAAATCCCGACAGCGATCGAAGAAGACCTCGCGCTCGTACGTCGCGCCGCCGACGAAGGCGAAGCCCAAGCCGAGTCCCCGCTGGTACGGCTTCCTCGTCCTGGGTCTGATCCTGCTGGGCGTGCTGATCATCGTCCTCAACTACGCCAACTTCCTCCTGCCCGGCGGGACGCAGCAACACTGGCTGTGGATCGGCCTCGGCGTGATCGGCGCCGGGTTCGTCGCGGCCACGCGCTGGCGCTGATCCCTTCCCGACCAGATGAGGATCACATCCGTGTGATTCCCACAGCTCCGCGGGTGTGGAAGGGTGCGCTCGTCCCCGCGGTGTGGACAACCGCCGAAGATCTGGGGAGAACGCCGGGAGAACCTGCCCGGAACCGGGTGCTCGATGTGGACAACCGATGGAACTACGCCCCCGCTCCGGCGGGTCGGCGCACGACCTCCATCCGCTCGCCGCAGTGCCGGGGGATCTGGAGCTCGCCGAGCCGGGTCACCCGGAACTCGGTCCCGCACTCGCGACACACGAGGTAGACCTCCAGGTCGTCGACGTCCTCGGGCTCGTGGGACTCGCTGTCCAGGCCCACGCCCGAGGCGGCCCGGAGCGCGGTCAGCCCGAGCCAGGCGATCAGCACGGCGACCACGATCGCGCTCAGCACGATCCACACGCTCATCGACGGGAGTCTACGCACGGCCGGGCGGACGGCCGGGGGGACGGCCGGACGGTCCCAGCCGACCGGGCCGCCTTGCTCAGCCCGGCTCGGCTACGCTTGCTCACGAGACCGAACCCCCCAGGAGGCACGGGACCGTGAGCGCGTACGTCGATGGGCTGATGGCGGAGGTCGAGGCGAAGAACCCCGGCGAGCTCGAGTTCCATCAGGCGGTCCGAGAGGTCGCGACCTCGATCGAGCTCCTCCTCGATCGAAAGCCCTTCTACCGGGACCACAAGATGCTCGAGCGCATGATCGAGCCCGAACGCGTGCTGATGTTCCGCGTCCCGTGGGCCGACGACCGCGGCGAGATCCACGTGAACCGAGGGTTCCGCGTCGAGATGAGCAGCGCGATCGGCCCGTACAAGGGCGGCCTGCGGTTCCACCCGACCGTCTACCTCGGCCTGCTGAAATTCCTCGCGTTCGAGCAGGTCTTCAAGAACGCACTCACCACGCTCCCGATGGGCGGCGGCAAGGGCGGCGCGGACTTCGACCCCAAGGGCAAGAGCGACCTCGAGGTGATGCGCTTCTGCCAGTCATTCATGACCGAGCTCCAGCGCCATATCGGCCCGAACACGGATGTGCCGGCCGGCGACATCGGCGTGGGCGGGCGCGAGATCGGCTACCTGTTCGGCCAGTACAAGCGGATCAAGAACGAGTTCACCGGGGTCCTGACCGGGAAGGGCCTCGAGTGGGGTGGCTCGCTGATCCGTCCCGAGGCGACGGGCTACGGCGCGGTCTATTTCGCGCACGAGATGCTCCTCACCCGTGAGGACAGCCTCGAGGCCAAGACCTGCCTGGTCTCGGGCAGCGGCAACGTGGCCCAGTACACCGTCGAGAAGCTGCTCGACATGGGCGCGAAGGCCGTCACGCTCTCGGACTCCACCGGGTTCGTGCACGATCCGGCCGGGATCGACAACGAGAAGCTCACCTGGCTCATGGAGCTGAAAAACGAGCGGCGCGGCCGGATCGCGGAGTACGCCGAGCGGTTCCCGGGAGCCACCTTCTCGCCCTTCGACCCGGCCGCCGATGCCAACCCTCTGTGGAGCGTGCCGGCCGACTGCGCGTTCCCGAGCGCGACGCAGAACGAGATCAACGCGAAGGACGCGGCGAACCTGCTCGCCGGGGGCGTCTACGTCGTGAGCGAGGGGGCCAACATGCCCACCTCGCCCGAGGGCGTCGACCAGTTCGTGAACGCCGGGATCCTGTACGGCCCGGGCAAGGCCGCGAACGCCGGCGGCGTGGCCGTCTCCGGGCTGGAGATGGCGCAGGACTCGCTCCGGATGGCGTGGCCCCGTGAGGAGGTCGACGCCCGTCTGAAGGACATCATGAAGTCGATCCACAAGCAGTGCCGTCAGACCGCCGAGGAGTTCGGGACCCCGGGCAACTACGTCAACGGCGCGAACATCGCCGGCTTCGTCAAGGTCGCCGATGCGATGCTCGACCAGGGGCTGGTCTAGCCGCCAGCACCAATCCCGGAACCTCCCGAGCGGGGTCCGCGTCTTCCGAATGAGATGGTCCTGTCGGTGGAACGGCGCAAGCGGGCGATGGCCAAGCGCGGCCTTGACGCCCTGTACCGGGCGCATGCCGCCGAAGCCCGCGGCTCGTGATCGACGAGACCGGCCTACGGCGAAGCTTCACGACGATGGGCGAGTGAGCGGGATCAAGGCAGCGGGACCCGACGCCGCAGGAACTCCAGGACCGCGCCCCACTCGCGGACCTCCTCGTCGACGAGGTAGGAGCTGTGGCCCTCGCCGTACGAGTAGAGCTCGACCTCGCCACCCGCCTTCCTCAGGGCTCGAACGTAGCGGTAGACCTGGCTCGGAACGCAGCGAGTGTCGTTCTCGCCAACCAGGACGAACACCGGCGCCCGTACGTCCTTCACGTAGGTGATCGGCGACCGTTCGGCGATGAACCCGGGGATGTCGTGGACGACGCCGCCGGCGAGCGTCCGGTCGTACGCCTGGAGCGATGGCGCGGAATCGTCATACGAGTCCAGGTAGTCGCCCACCGGCACCCCGGCCACCCCGGCCACGAACAGGTCGGGGTGGAGGCCCAGGGCGAGCAGCGTGATGTAGCCGCCCCACGACCAGCCGCCGATCACGACGCGTTCGGGATCAGCGGTCCCTCGCGCGACGAGGTCGTCACGACCGGCGACGACATCCTCGACCTCGGGGAACCCGATGTTCCCGATGATGTGATCGCGCCAGCGCCTGCCGAACCCGATCGAGCCGCGGTAGTTCACCATCGCGACGGCGAAGCCCTCGTCCACGAGCGACTGGACGTCCGGGAACCAGGTGTCGAGGTACAGCCAGTCCGGTCCGCCGTGCACCTTCAGGTAGAGCGGGAACGGGCCATCGCCCGGCGGGGTCACGAGCCATCCGTGCACCACGTCACCGGGCGGATTGCGGAACAGCCACTCGCAATACGGCCGCCCCTCGCGGACGCCGCCGGGCGCCTGGGCCAGGACCTCCGCCCCGGTGTCGTCGAGCAGGACGGACGCGCGATGCCCTCGGGAGAGCCGGAACCACACCCGGCCGTCGGGCCGGACCCGCGCCCCGAAGATCTCACCGGTTGGATGGCCGATCTCGGTGAGCGAGCCGCGCTCCAGGTCGAGTCGGTAGAGGCGGTCGCGTCCTCGGAACAGGTGGGCGATCAAGATCGACCGGGCGTCCGGCCACCAGTCGATCGGAACGCCATACCCCGGCAGGTCGAGTGGGATGTCCGTCCGCTCCCCGGTCGTCGGATCCCAGAGCGCCGGGCGCAGCAGGTCCTGCCGTTGGTGTCCGATCAGCAGTCGGTGGTCGCTCGGGACGGGTGACCACGCGAACGCACTTACGCCGAGGCCCGGCCCGTCCGCGAGCTCGCCGGCGGCGGCGCCGGTGCGCGGGTCGAGCACGAGCAGCTTGCGGTGGATGTTGTCACCGTCCTGCGCCACCTCGACGCACACCAACGCCTCGTCCGCGGACAGCCCCACGTGGTCGAACCCTTCAAGGTGGAGTTCGGAGTCGGAGATCCCGATCACGTCTCGATGCCGGTGGATCTCCTTGGCCGCGCCCCCCTCCTCGGACACGTAGACCGCGAAGCCGTCGCGATCGGCGAGCACGGCGACGGCGAGCTCGCGGCCGAGCGAGAGTCCCTCGGGCCACCCGACCGGGGCGCCCGGGAACAGCTCGACCGGATCGCCTCCCTCGAACGGCACGGCGAGCCAGCGGCCGGACTCGTCCCCGGTGGGGTCGGAGAACCAGACCACGCTCGAGCCGTCCGCGGACACCGTCGCCAGACTCACGCCGACGGGTTCGTCGGTGCGTCGGACCGGGTCGGAGCCCGGCTCCCACGCGTACACCTGGAACGACCCCTGCTCGTCCGACCGCAGGACGAACCGATCGGGCGCGGCCGGACCCCAGGCGGGGAGCGATCGGGTCGGTGCGCGGAGCCGTCGTTCCCACAGCGGTGCGGGCATCGGCGCCGACCCTAGCAGGGTCCCGACGGCGGGCGGCCGCGCGCCCAAGGGCCCTATCGAGCGAACAGCACGACCGGGACGCTCGCGAGCGCCGGTTCGCCGTCCCCGCCGACCCCGGACACCTCGATCGTCCCCGGTTGCTTGCGTTCGACGAAGAAGAAGAGCTCGGTCCCGAACTTCCCGCGGCACCCGTCGCCGCAGCTCGCGCGCACGACGATCGCGGCGAGCTCGGCGCCGTCCTCGCCGAGCACCCGGACGGTGAGGGCGCCATCGACCACCTCGGCCGTCCCCGTGACCGAGACCGGGCTGCCGACCTCGCCGTCCACGAACGGCGTCTTGATCGCGATCGCGGGATCTTCGACGGCGGTCGTCACCGGACCCGACGAAGGGGTGGGGACCGGCGGCATGGACGTCAACGGCTCGGTGACCCGGTCGCCCCTGCCACACCCGACCAACAGGCAGCCGAGCGCGACGGCGGCGGCGACCCTCATGCGTTCGCCTCTCGCAGGCAAGACGCGTTTGGGCGAGAGTGGAGGATCCACGTGGCGGACGCCCAGGTACGCGATGATGGAGCCAACGAAGCGAGCCCGCAGCCCCTCGTCCCGGAGATCGTCCAGGGAGCGGGACGCCCTCGCGAGGGATCGGGATCCTCCACGCGAAGGATGACGTTCCCGAGGATCGAGGTAGTCATGCGGGACGAACTGTAAAGGAGCCGGCATGCGGACACGGATCGCGGTCATCATCGGGACCTGCCTCGCGGCGCAGCTCGTGCTGGCGTCCACACCGGCGTCCGCCGGGTCGCGGATCCGGGCGCGCGAGGTGGTGGGCGGCCTGAACCAGCCCGTCGCGTTCACGTTCGGGCCGGGCAGGAAGATCTGGTACGTCGAGAAGGGGACGGGCCGGGTTCGGATCCACGATCTCGACACCGATGCCGACCGCCTGTTCGTGAAGGTCCCCGGCGTGAACGGCGACGGCGAGCGGGGGATGCTCGGCATCGCGCTGCACCCGAGCTACCCCGCCAAGCCGCTCGTGTACGTGTACGCCACGCGTTCCGCCGACGGCGGGCTCAGCAACCAGATCCTGCGGTACCGGGACGACCATGGTTCGGGCGTCAACCGGACGGTGCTGTTCACGAGCGTCGCGGGCGGCAGCCCGTACCACAACGGCGGGCGGATCGCGTTCGGGCCCGACGGCATGCTCTACGCGATCGTCGGCGACGCCCACGACTCCTCGCACGCTCAGGACACCACCGACGAGGACCGAGGCAAGATCATCCGCATCGACCCCGACGGCAACGTCCCGAGCGACAACCCGTTCGGCGACCGGGTGTGGGTGTTCGGGATCCGGAACTCGTTCGGCTTCGCCTTCGATCCGCAGACCGGCGACCTGTGGGAGACCGAGAACGGGCCGTCCTGCAACGACGAGATCAACCGGATCCGGGGCGGCGAGAACTACGGCTGGGGGCCGAACGAGACCTGCGACGGGGCTTCCCCCAGCAACACGAACCGGGACGGACCGAGCCCGATCCTGCCCGAGCTCTTCTACGAGAACACGATCGGCATCACCGGCATCGCGTTCTGCGACGGTTGCCAGCTCGGCCGGCGGAGCGTCGGCGCGGCGTTCTTCGGAGCGGTGAACAACGGCGAGGTGACCCGGATCGTGTTCAACGATCAACGGACCGCGATCGCCGGCCACACGGTCGTCTTCGACCACGGCGGAAGCACCCTCTCGTACGAGGTCGGGCCCGGAGGAAGGATCTTCTTCAGCGACTTCGATGGGATCAACAAGTTGGTCCGCCGCTGATCGAACGCGGCTGGCCAGTCGCGGTGCCGCGGGGGTACGCTCGGCACCAGGAACGACCCGAGGAGCCCGTCAGTGGACATCGGTCGGCCGAAGCGGATCATCGAGGTCGATCCCGTGTCGCTCCCGCTGCCCGAGGTGGTCCCCGACCTCGAACCGGCGACGCCCGAACCCGCGCCCGTGGAGCCCGACCGCTCCCGGCCGGCTCCGTAGCCGATGCCCGCCCGGCTCGAGACCCCGGTCGCGACCCTCGCCGAACCGATCCACGCCTGGCGGACGTGGACGCTCGTGGGCTCGCGGGACGGGTCGCAGGTGCGGCTCGCGCCGATCGCCGGCGACGGCAGGCCCTGGCCGCCCCGGCGCCCGGCCCAGGCCTCGTGCACCCGGGACCGATCGCATGTTCGGCCCGAGCTGGAGTGCACGTGCGGCCTCCATGCCGTCGAGAGCCCCGACGAGCTCCGGCGAACCCGCGACCCCGCGGTGCTCGGGACCGTCGCGCTGTGGGGCCGGATCGTGGAGCACGAGCACGGGTACCGGGCGGCGCTCGCATACCCGCAGCGGCTCCGGCTGCTCTGCTACCTCTGTTTCACGTTGTGGGGGCGGAACGGGCCCGGCGACTGCGAGGTGGTCGTGCGGCACCGCGGGGGGAGGATGGTGCCGCTGTGCGGGCCGCATCTCGAGCTCAGCCGCCGGTACGGGTATCGCGTCCCCAGGATCCTGTCCGCCCGGGCGATCGAGTCCGAGCTCCTGGCGACCTACGCGGTCGATCCGCTGCGGGAGCTCGTCCGGGCGAACGGAGGGACGGCCGAGTCGATCTCGGCCCGACGATGAGAGGGACGAACAGCTCTACCCGGGCGTAGGTGTTCGCGAACGACTCCTGCGCTTGTCGGAGCTCGACGACGCCTGCGCGACGGGCGCCCTCGAGCTCCGTGATCCTCGCCTCGAGCTCGTGCCCGTCGGAGATGTAGCCGACCCCTTCGTGGTCGCGTGCTCGAGTTGGCCGAGCCTGGCCATGAGCTGATCGCGCTCGTCCTCGGTCCGCTTGAGCTTGGCCGCGATCCTGCGATCGGCGGAGTCGCGCCGCTTTGCACCGGCCGCGCCGTTCCCGCCCCTCCCGGCGACGGCCTGCTGCTCGACGTGCTGGGCACGTCCCTCGGCGTCCGCGGCGCGTCGTGCGGCATCCGCGGCTCGTCGTTGGACCTGCGCGGCGAGCTTTTCGGCATCCGAGGCTCGCCCCTCCGCCTGCGTGACGAGCTGGGCCGTCTCGGCGGCCCTCCGCTCGACGTCGGCGACCCTCTGCTCGGCCACCAGGGCTCGCTGCTCGCTCGCGGCGGCTCGCTTCTCAGCCTCGGCCGTCGTTCCCGAGAGCTCGCCCGCCTGCTTCTCCGCCTGCGTGGCACGCTCCGCGGCCTCCTTGGCCTTTTGCTGCGCCTCCAGGGCATGGCGTTCGGCCTCCCCGAACTTCCGCTGGGCCCCGGATCCCCGCTTGTCCACCGTGGCCGCGAGCTTCTGGGCGTCGGCGGCCCTCTGCTCCGCCTCCTTGAGCTGGGCCTCCATTTCGAGCGCCCGCTCGGCGGTGACGGTTGCCCGCTTCGCCGCCTCCTGGGTCCTCTTCTCCGCTGCGGCGGCCTTGCGTTCGGCCGCGACGACCTTGCTCTCCGCGTCGGCGATCAGTTTGTTGATCCGCTTCGTGTCGGCCCGCGAGCCGGAGCCGTCGCGCGCGATCGCGACGTCCGCGTCTCGCTCGGACAGGGTCGCCTGGAGCCGCTGGATGGTGGCCACGAGCTCCTCGCGCTCGGCCTCCGAGGCACGGAGCTTAAGGTCGAGCTCCTCGAGCGCCGCGGTGGTCGGCGCGGCCGCGAGGGCCGCCTCCAGCTCGCGCAGACGCTCCTCGGTCTTGCGCGCCGCGCGCTCGGCCCGGTCGGCTCGAGCCAGGACGTCGTGATCCTCGGCGCGACGACCGTGCCCAACCCGGCGTTCGGGTGGTGCGTGCTCAAGGTTCGCCGGAGCCCGGCGCAGCCACCGGACGAACATCACGCCGACGCCGATGAGGAGCAGGAACACGACGAGCTGCAGCGGACGCCAGATGCGGTACGCCTGGCCGTGGATCGACGAATAGCGTTGGTCGATCTGGACGACACCGTCGACCGTGCCGTCGTCCGACAGCGTGATGGGGACGAAGGTCTGGAACAGCTCCTCATCCGGTCGCTTGAGACCGTCGTGGTACGTGCCGGCGCTCGAGAGGACGCTCGCGGTCTGGCCGTCCAGCGCCTGTCCGATCCACCGATCACCGGCGGCGATGACGCTCGCGTCGTCCCCCTGGGCGGTCGAAAAGATCAGCGCACCGTCCAGCCGCCAGATCCGGACGGTCGTGAACCGGTCGTCCGACATGATCACCGCCTGGACCAGGACCGTCAGGTGGCGATCGGCGGCACCGGTGATGTCCCGCGCGAGCAGGTTGGGCGTGAGCTCCTTCTCGATGACCGAGCCCGAGAGGCTCTCGGCCCGTGCCTGGGCGTCCGCCTCTGCCCCTCCGACCGAGGAACCGGACAGGACGACGGACCCGAGCAGGACGAGCAGGAGCAGCAGGGCGGATGCGCCCCACAGGAAGCTGCCGTAGCGCCGGAGGACTCCCGTTATCTGATCAGTCATGTGCCGTCCCGACGGCTGCCCGCTCACGCGTCGAGCAGCCCCCACCTTTCTCTCGGCCCTGCGGCGCTCGGGCTTGAACCCGAGCGGATGGAGGTTTCGCGCAGTTCCGGAGGCAGGCCGCCCGGATGCGGGTCCAGCGCGGAGGTGAGGTGAGCACCCCCGCGGAAGGGTGGTGGAGGTGGACAGCTCGACGTCCGTGATCCCGACCGAGCTGGCCGAGGGCACCGAGGACCCCCGGCCGCCGATGCCCGAGTTCCTGCGGTTCCTAGAGCAGGTCTCGGGCTGGGTGTACGGACCGCCGGTGATCGAGCACCTCGATGTCGTCCGTTGGTTGTACACCTGTTCGGAACCCAGCGCGAGGAATCCGCCGTTCGATAGGAAGGGCGATCTGGGCAAGGGCCGCGCGAGCGGCCATCTCGCCCGTACCGGGGGCTGGCGCCTCATCGACCAGGTCATCGGCCTTGGCGGCCTGCTCGGCGACGGCGTGGACGGCAGGCTCGAGAACCTGGCGCCCCTGTCGAGCTTTGGGTGGCCCAGCCGAGCCCCGCTCGCCCGTGTCAGCCCCGTCTATCCTCGCGGCGCTCCTTGCGGCGCCGGTGACGGCGCATAACCCCCAGCCCGAACCAGACCAACGCCCCGAGGAGGGCGGAGGCCAGCGTCAGGAGCCATAGCGGCCAGGTGAACCCCCAGAACAGGAAGTCGAGGCGGACGCTCTCGGTGTTCTGGAGCATGAAGATGAGCAGCAGGCCCACTCCGGTAAGCGAGGCGATGGCGCCAGCCCCGAGCCCACGAGCTTGGGCCTGCGCGCCGCTGTCGCTGGGACCCTCACGCATGACCACTACCCCCCTTGTGGTGAAGTCACGGCCGAGCCCGAGCTTACGCCATCGACTCCCATCGCCCAGTGGCCAGTAGCCAGCTCGCCGGATCGCACCAGTTCTGCCGTCTTCACGAGCCGCCGCCAGGAGGGGGCGAGATCGCGTTCGAGATCGCCTTCACCTTGAGCAGCTCCAGGCGAAGCCGTTGTCGTGCGTGACGAGCGGATCAGAGCGGCCGTGCCCGACGTCGATCGCCTCGTCGACGAGGGTCGCTCTTCCCGAGGCACCACGTTGCAGGCCGCTGAGGCTCGGCTCGAACGTCACAGCGGGACGCTGCAGGCGAGCATCAGGTACTCGTATGGGTCGACCGCCGGTCCGTTCCCCGGGTGCCACTCGAAGTGGTTGTGCGGGCCGGTCGAGTGGCCGGTCGACCCGACATATCCGACGACGTCGCCGGCCTCGACCGGACCCAGGCTGCCGAGCCCGGATAGGTGCGCGTTGTACACGTAGCCGAACTCGCCGTGGACGTACACGCCGAGCCCGCCCAGCTCGCTGTGGGAGACGGACGCCACGCCGTCGAACGGGGCGAGGATCGGCGTCCCGATCGCGGCCATGATGTCGTCGCCTTGATGGATGTGGGTCCCGCCCCCGGGCTCGTGACGCAGGTCGCCGAAGTTGTCGGAGATCGCGTACGGGCCTCCCATGGGACACACGGCGAGCGGCCGGATGAGCGAGATCTCGATCTGGATCTGCTCGATCCGCCCGTGGAGCCTTGCGACGAGGCGTCGGGACTCCACCATCTTGCGTTGGAGTTCCTTGCGGTCCATCTCCAGGCTTCGCTTCCTGAGCTCGACGATCTGGCGGCTCCGCTCGACCTCGGCCTCGATCTGCGCGACGCGGTCGGTCGTCACCTGGACCTTGGCGGCGAGCACGGCGTCGCGACGGTTCATCTCGGTGAGGAACGACATCCGAGCGGCGGCATCCGCCGCCGACGTCGCCGTCAGCAGGTAGAGGATCGGTACCCCGCCCGACATGTAGGCCTCGCGGCTGCGCTCGTCGAGCTTGGCCTGCAGCAGCACGGCACGGACCTGGAGCTTCATCATCTGCCGCTGGAGCTTGTCGAGGTGGGTCTCGATCCGCAGGATCTCTCCCTCGGCTCGCGAGATGCGCGTGGCCAAACGGTTCATCACCCTCTGCAGAGCGCGGATCTTCCGCATCTGTGCGCGGTACCGGTCCTTGGCCTCGTGCAGCTCCTGCTTGCCCTCCTTCAGCTCCTGCTTGGTCTCTTTGACAATGTCTTCGTCGGCCGAGGCGAACTTCGACAGACCGACCGCGGGCACGGATGCAAGAACGAGAACCGTGGCCACTCCGGCCACGATCCGGCGCACGCCCGATGCACGTGCCTCGATGGCGTGCGGACTCGACATCTCGGCACGTTCATCGCTGCCGTTCATCCGGGGACGTCTCTCGTGTTCGGTCATGTCACCGGACCATCGGCAGACCGCGACATTGCCTGAAGAACGATGAACGGTGCCTGGACGTCAGCGCGTCGCTAACGACGACTCTGCGTCTGGCTTACGCGCTGCGGCACCCACCAGTAGCCCCCCCCCGCGCCGCACGGCGAGCCCGCTGTCTAAACTCTGATCGAGAATCTGCAATTCCGTGCCCGCGCAACTGGCCGAGGAGGCCGCTGTGGGCGAGCGGGTCTGCCTCCGGTGTGACTGGACCGGCGGGACGGACGGGGAGACCTGTCCCCGGTGCGGGGCTCCCCTCTACCGAGTCCAGGAACCGATGACGCCCCGCGAGGCCGCCCCGGCTCCCCGCCCGCAACCGCAACCGGCGGGCGACCCCATGCCTAGCTCGCCGATCGACATGGTTCAAGACGACGAGAGCGTCCCTCCGGCGGTGCCGGTCGCCGCCAGCCGAAGGTGGTGGTTGGTCGGTGGTGGTGCCTTCACGGCGGCGGCGGTCTTGATCGTTGCGACCAGTCTGCCGTTCGATCGCGCCCAGACGCCCGCAGTTTCGGGACCGGCGGAGACCGGACCGGCGGAGGCCATCGGCCCTGTGCCAGAGACCGACTACCTCCTCGATCTGAACACTGGCGAGATGACGCCGCTGCCCGAAGCCATCGTCCGATCCCTCAGCGGGCGGTTCGGCAATCAGTACGCGGTCTCGCCCGATGGATCCCGACTCGCCTACGTCAGGACCCGCGACGACCGTCCCGATCTTTGTTGTCTCCCGCGAGAGCCCAAAGATGATCAGATCTTCATCGCTGGCATCGAGGGAACCGGGGTCCGCCAGGTTACGCACGCCCCCAATGGCGCCTGGTCGCCCGCTTGGTCGCCCGACGGCACGAGGATCGCCTACGAAGGGCTCGACAGCGGTCACCATCTTGGTCTCCATGTCCTCGATGTCGCCTCGGGACAGTCCGCGCAGATCACTGGCGTCAACGGCGACTACGAGCGCTGCTGCGACGGATCTCATTTCCCCGGACAGCCCCTCGAGCCTCAATTCACGCCGGACGGCTCGTCCCTCGTCTACACCGGCGGCAGCGCCGGTAATCCGGTGATCCGGACCGTGCCGGTCGTCGGAGGAGAGAGCACGCTCCTGATCGGCCGCAACGGGAACCTGCGCGATGCAGAGAACGGCTCGCTGTCGCCCGACGGTTCGCTGGTGACTTTCCTCGGCAGCCAGATCGGCGGCCCGGGGCTGCGACGGTGGGTAGCCAACACCGACGGCACGGAACGGCGACTGATCCCGGATGTGTACGGGATCCGGTGTCGGTCGACTCCTACCGGGACCTGGTCCGCTGACGGAAGCCGGATCGTGTGCTCGGAGGCCAGCAGGGTCATCGTCGTCGACATCGCGACGGAAGCTGCCACGCCCGTCGCCTACGGCCGCGCGGCGATCTGGCTCGACGATCACACGCTGCTCGTATCGATCTAGGTGAACCGACCCGACGCACCGAACGGCCGTGGCCGCCAGGCCGAGCAGTCCATCTCGCCGCCACGCCACGGGAGTCCGCGCCGCACGGCGAGCCAGCGAGCTAGCTCCTCGGCGAATTAAAGAAGGCCAGTCCGGGCGTCATGAACATCAAGAGGGCGCCGGAGGCGAGGAGCCAGCCGGTGTCGCCACTGTTGATGTGGGGCACGGCGCACCCTCCTGTCCGGTTCACCAGACGGGGTGAACGGGAACCGCAATGGACGTGAGCCCGACCCGACGGTCTAGAACGATGCGCGGGGTTCGGATAGGCGGGAGCGAACAGGCGCTTGGCGACGTCACCTTGCATGAGGGGGGTTCCCGGGACCACGCGAACCGCGTTGCGAGCACGATCACTCAGGAACGCGAACGCCCATCGATTTGAGCCCGCCCTCGAGAAAGAGGGGAGGGCGGTCCTTCGGGGCCGCCCTCTCAGAGGTCGCCATAGCAAGAACACCGACCTCTTCGGCCGGCCTTGCGACCGGCCAAGCCATGTCACGCTCCCCCAACGGGGGCTCGCCGGTTCCGGGGCTGGCGGCAGCGCTTTGGTGCTCGCGTTATTGCCCTACGTGGGCTCTGACCGCTGGTGGCTGAACCGGCTCGCGCCGCTCCGGTGCCTGTGTGCACGATACACTCGGCCGCGGAAAAACGCAAGGGACCCCTTGCGACGTTCACCGCCGACCGCTCCGCCCCTCGCGGTTCGCTCGGATCCGTCGCAGGCGATCCGCAATTGCCTGGCCGGACACGCCTAACTCTCGCGCCACGGCCGCTTGGCCTGCCTCCTCGACCAGTGCGGCCCACTCGCGGCGCGTGGCCTGGAGCTCGACTTCAAGCCGCCCGATGCGCCCCTCGAGCGAGTGCAGGTGCCGCTTCTCGGGCATCGTCAGGTCCCTTCGAGGTCGAGGCACGCACTCAGCGTATCTCCTCCGGGGCGTTCTACCAAGGGCAGCCTTGACGGAACGCTCCACGAGATGTCGAGCCCTCGGCTCGGGCGGACTGGGTGTATCTCCCACCGGTTTGATGAGTTGGGGATCCGCTCCGCCCCGAGTCGGAGCAGTCCGTCTAGATCAGCGTCCTCGAGCATGCCCCGATTCGCGGACGTGGCTCGGACGTACGTTTCGAGGTTCCGTCGGATGCCCCATCGAGCCGCGAGCGTCGCTTCCACGATGCCCCGCTCGACGAACATCGATGCTGGCGTCGCCGACGCCGCTCCCCCTCAGGTCGGACAGGAAGCGGCGGACATCCTCAGGTTCCAACGTGTTGATGCGACGCTAGGTTTGCTGGTGGAGACGAGCGGACTCGAACCGCCGACCGCCTGCTTGCAAAGCAAGGCTTGGGCGACTCTCTGACCAGCGGCTTTGTCGCCTCCGCAGGTCATGCGCATGACTCAGGGGAGGCCGAGAGACGCAAGTCCACCAATAG
>DATEQE010000302.1:0-5198 GCA_035272825.1 Actinomycetota bacterium | reverse complement strand
GCGGGGCAGGTCGAGGTCGTCGGCGATCGCCGCTCGGAACCGCTCGTCGAGGGCCTTGGCCTCGTCCGAACACTCCTCGGTCCCCGGCGCCCAGGTCGCCATCCTCCGGCGGAGGTCGCCGAGCCGCTTGTTCTGGCCCTCGAGCGCCTCCCAGCTGAAGTCCATCTCGCTCCGGTAGCGGGTGCCGAAACACAGCAGGCGGTACGCGAGCGGGTCGACGCCCTGCTCGGCGAGGTCGGTGACCCGGTAGATGTTCTTCGCGGACTTGGCCATCTTCTGCCCGCTCATCTGCAGGAACCCCCCGTGCACCCATGTGGAGACGACCTGGTGGCCGACGGCCGCCTCTGACTGCGCGATCTCGTCCTCGTGGTGGGGGAACTTGTTGTCGTTGCCGCCGGTGTGGATATCGAAGCGGTCGCCGAGATGCTTCATCGACATCGCCGAGCACTCGATGTGCCACCCCGGGTAGCCGTCACCCCACGGGCTGGGCCACCGCAGCGCGCGATTGAGTCCCGCCTTCTTCCACAGCGCGAAGTCCTCGGGGTGACGCTTGGCCGGATCGACCGCCACCTCCTGGCGATGGCCTGCCCGGAGCTGGTCGAGCGTGTTGCCCGAGAGCTTCCCGTAGCCGGGGAACGTGGTCACGTCGTAGTAGACGCTGCCGTCGACCTCGTAGGCATGGCCCTTCTCGAGCAGCGTCTGGATCACCTTGATCATGTCGTCGATGTGGTCGGTGGCACGCGGGTACAGGTCGGCGCGCTCGATCCCCACGAGGTCCGAGTCCAGCAGGAACGCGTCCGTGTACTTCTGCGCGATCTCGAACGCCGAGAGCCCCTCGTCGGCCTCGGCGAGCTCCATCTTGTCGCGACCGGTGTCCGAGACCTCGTCCGTCATGTGGCCGACGTCGGTGATGTTCATGATCCATCGGACCCTGAACCCCTCGAACCGCAGCGCGCGGCGGATCAGGTCGCCCAGCATGAACGAGCGCATGTTCCCGATGTGGATGTATCGGTAGACGGTCGGGCCGCACGAATAGATCTTCACGGTCTCGCCGTCGACGGGAGAGACGTCGTGGAGCTCACGCGTGAGGGAGTCGTACAGACGCACGGTCAGCCCAGCATATCGCCGGGGTCGGCGACGCCGGCCGCTTACGCCTGCGGCGGGGTCTCCGGATGCGGCGGCGGCGGCCGGTGGCCGTTGCCGTCGCCCGCTTGCCCGTTGCCCCCGGGCGCGAACCCCGGGGCGCCGTCTCCGGTTACGGGGACCTCGATCGGCTCCCGCTCGCCGAGCTCGGCCATCAGGACCTCGATCTCGTCCCCGACGAGCTCCTCGCGCTCGAGCAGCGCGTCGCGGACGCCTTCCACCACGTGCCGCTTCTTCAGCAGGAGGTTGCGCACGTTGTCGCGGGCGTCGTTCAGGATCGCGTCGATCTCCTTGCGTCGTTCGCCGTCGGAGAGCACGACGCCGATCGGATCCATGTCGCCGTACGGCCCCGGACCGGAGGCGGCCGCCGAGATCAGGCTGCGTCCCATCCCGTACACGCCCACGTAGGCCGCGGCGTTGCGGGTCGCGTTCACGAGATCCGAGGAGGGGCCGGAGGTCGTCTGGCCGTACCAGATCTCCTCCGCGACGAGGCCGGCGAGCGAGACCTGGATGCGCGCGAGGAGCTGCTTCTGGGTCCGCAGGAACATCTCCTCGATCTCCTGCGTCGAGACCAACCCGAGCGCCGATTCGCGTTTCTGGATCGTGATGACCTGGATCTGCAGCTCCTCGCGTTCGAGCGCGTACGAGGCGACCGCGTGGGCGCCCTCGTGGACCGCGACCATCGCCTTCTCGCGGGGCGAGTACTTGACCGGCTGCTTGAGCCCGATCTCCTCGCTCAGCTTGGCTTGCCACAGGTCGTCCCACCGCAGCGCGTCGCGCCCGTCCTGGAGGGCGAACAGCAGGGCCTCGTTCACGATGTTCTTGAGCGATGCCGGCGAGTACCCGACCGTCATCCGCGAGAGCTTCGGGTAGTCGATCGGCTCGTGGCGGACCTTGGCGAGGTAGTACTCGAGGATGTCCTGGCGCCCCTCGGCGTCGGGCAGCCCCACGTGGATCTTGCGGTCGAACCGGCCCGGGCGCACCAGCGCCGGGTCGAGCGTCGATGCACGGTTCGTCGCCCCGATCACGAGGATGTTGTAGAAGGGGACCTTCGGCTTGGCGCGGAACGCGATCCGCCGGATGTGCCGCCACAGGCCCCGGGGGACCGTGAAGCCGTCCATCTGGACGAGCAGCTCGTTGATGACGCCCATGCCGCCCCCGCCGCCCATGCCGGCACCCATGAAGATCCGGTCGGTCGCGCGATCGCCGGAGCGATCCGTGGTCACCGCGCCCCGAGAACCCACCGCGTCGATCTCGTCGATGAAGATGACGGACCCGCCGTACTTGTCCGACATCACGCGGCCCTTCTTGAACAGCTTGCGGACCTTCAGGTTCCCGATCCCCATGAACATGTTCGCGAAGCCCGACCCCGTGGCGAACAGGAACGGCACGCCGGAGGCGCCCGCGATCGCCTTGGCCATCAGCGTCTTCCCGGTACCTGGGGGGCCCTCGAACAGGATGCCGTGCGGGGGGTAGCCGCCCATCTGCTTGAAGTCCTTGAAGCCCTCGAAGACCCGCAGCACCTCCTGCGTCGCCTCGACGGCCGCGGGCTGGCCACGGACGTCGTCGAACGACGTGTCGTACTCGTTGGGATAGATCACGTAGTCGTTGCCGCGCGACAGGAACCAGAACAGCGCGCCGAACTGCAGGATGATGAAGAAGACCAGGATCAGCGCCTGGAGCATGAACGGCCGGAGCTGCGACATGACCAGCGACGGGTTGCTGATCGACTGCGAGGGCGACAGGCCCATGAACAGCCAGGCGGCGAACAGGTAGATCGCGAGCACCCACGCGGCCCGCTTCAACCAACGGCCGTAACGACGGTACTGATCCATGGCGGTCGACCTCCTCCTGCTCGACCCTTGGGGCTCGGGTCGTTGCTCGAGTCTACGCCCGAGCACCATGGTGCGGAGACCTCGCGGCTCGAAGCCTCCTAGGCTTGCCGGATGTCGAGGGATCCGTTCGTCGAGCTCGAGGCCGCGCGAGCGCACGTGCTCGAGGAGGCCGAACGGTTCGTCCAGGGGCTCGAGCCGGTCCTGGGCCCGAGCCTACAGGCAGGGTTCGAGCGACTGCGGCAGGCGCAGGCCGGGCACGCGGGCGGGCTCGACGGGCCGACCCTGGCCGCGCTGGAGGACGCGGTGGGTCGGGCGATCGAGGTGGGCGTCGCCGAGACCGTCGAGCGTCTGCGCTCGCCCGAGATCTGGCTCTCACCGCTCACCGCGCCCGAGCTCCCGCCCCGCACCGATCCCGCGCGGCCGCTCGGGCTGCCCGAGTGGGTGGCCCGGCTGGGGGGCTCGTCACGTGAAGCCTCGTCGCTCGGCAGGCTCGACGAGATGACGAACCGGGTCTGGGTGGCGATCTCCGCGGCGGCCAAGCCCCTCGATCCGGTCTTGGAGGAGTTCGGGTTCCGGCCCGTGCGGCGCCGCCTCGGCGGTGGCAGTTTCGGGGTGTCGGCGCGGACCCTGCCGCAGCTCGATCCGAGCGGCGCGATCGGGCAGCGGTGGAGGCGCTACCGCGCGGCTTACGAACGTCTGACCGCGCTCGCGGCCTTCGACGCCTAGGTCGGCGGAACGGTCGGGGGTCGGAGCGGCCGGCCCTCAAACGGCACCGAGAGCACCACCGTGGTCGTCGTGTTGACCTCGGCCTTCTCGCGGAGCCGTTGGATCAGGTCCTCGAGGTCCGAGGTGGTGCGCGCGCGCACCTTGAGGATGTAGTTGGCCGCGCCCGCGACGCTCAGGCAGTCGACGACCTCCTCGAAGTCGCGTACGCGTTCGGGGAGGTCGTCGGGCTGCGTCGGGTCGAAGGGCGTGACCGCGATTAACGCCGTCACGAACAGTCCGAGCGCGTCGGGGTCGACGATCGCCCGGTACCCGCGGATCGCGCCGCTGCGTTCGAGCTTGCGGACGCGCTCGTGCACCGATGAGGCCGAGAGCCCGGCCCGGCGGCCGATGTCTGCATAGGTCGCCCGGGCGTCCTCCTGTAACGCCGCGATGATCTCGAGGTCGCGTTCGTCCGCCACCCGCGTATCGTACGGCCCTCCGTTCGGCGGAGCGTGTCGAGCCCACGGCGACCCACATCTCGGATCCCCGGCACGGCCGATTCCGCCGAGCGCTCCGTCGCGGTACAACACGACCCTGATCGGGATGCGGCTCGACCTCCTCGGAGCCGGGGAGGCGGCGTGGTCGCGACATCCACGGTCCCCGCGGTCCGGTTCGTCCGCGTCCGTCACGCGGGGACGGAGCGGCGATTCGTCCTGCTCGACGTCTCCACGCGCGAGCGCTACGTGGAGCTGGTCGCGCGGTCCGCGGGCGCGATCGAGGAGCTCCTGTCGCCTTCGGTGATGGCCAACCGGGTCGCGTCATGGAGCGTGCGTCCGCCCGAGCTCGAGCTGCGGCCGTGGCGGCTCGAGCGCCGGCTGTTCGCCGCGCGGCTCGCCGGTCTCGCGGCGCGGGGCCGACCGATCGCGTTCGCCGACGTCCGGCGATGCTACGAGTCGATGTCGCCGTCGATCGTCGGCGACGCGCTCGGTCGGGTTGGGATCGCCACGGCGCGCGAGGTCGAGGGGTTCCTCGCGGGCCTGGAGCGGATCGGCGTCGAGGGTCTGCCCGTCGGCCCGGACGCGTCGGCGGTCCTGGCCAACGCCGTCCTCGCGCAGGTGGACCGAACGCTGCGGGAGGCCGGGGTCGAGCACCTGCGATGGGTGGACGACGTCGCCCTGTCCGGCGGCGACGCATCGGCCGCCCTGTCGGTGTTCCGGACCGCCCTCGCACAGATCGGGCTCCGGCCGAACGAGGCCAAGACGAGGATCCTGCTGGACGCCCGAGACCTCGGATCGACCACCACGGTCTCCCGCGGTCGGTGACGCGTCCGAAACGCCGGGGCTGCATCCCGGCCGGCCGCTTGGGGCTAAGCTCGCCCGGCGATGAAGACTCTGTACCGAGCGTCGCGCGTGCACACGCTGTCGTACCCGGCGGTGGGGGAGTGGGTCCTCGTCGACGGGCGCCACATCGAACGCGTCGGCGTCGGAGAGGTCCCCGGGGCGGACCGGACGGTCG
>DATEQE010000301.1:0-3262 GCA_035272825.1 Actinomycetota bacterium | reverse complement strand
CTCGACGATCCCGAACCTCGGCGCGTCCGGCGCGATCGGCGGGATCCTCGGCGCGTACATCGTGCTGTTCCCGCACGCCCGGGTGACGACGCTCGTGATCTTCTTCTTCATCACGGTCGTCGAGATCCCCGCGGGCGTGGTGCTGGCCATCTGGTTCGTGCTCCAGCTGTTCAGCGGCGTGGGTCAGCTCGGGGCGGATGTGGGCGGCGGGGTCGCGTACTGGGCGCACGTCGGTGGGTTCGCGTTCGGCGCGCTCGTGGCCTGGCTCTTCTACCGGCGTCGCGGTGGGCTCGGGCCGACGGCGTACGGCGTCGGGAGGGGACCCGATCCCTTCGGGCCATGATGTCGTTTCCGATATCATTCTGAGCGTGGACGCCCGTTCGATCGTGCTCGAGGCTCGGCTCGGGGCCGGGCTGTCGCAGCGCGAGCTGGCCCGGCGATCGGGGGTGCCCCAGGCGGCGATCTCGCGCATCGAGCGCGGGCTCGTGTCGCCCAGAACGGAGACGCTGGATCGCCTCCTGCGAGCCTGCTGCCGGGACGTCGGGCTGGTCGTTCGACCCGGGACGGGCCTGGACCGCAGCCTGATCCGGGAACGCCTCCGGCTCACGCCCGCCGAGCGTGCGCGGCTCGCCGTCAGGGAGTGGGAGAACACACGCGCGTTCGATCGGGCCGTGCGCCGGTGAGCGAGCCTCCCTTCGACCCGTTGACGGCGTTGCGGACGCTGCTCGAGCGCGACGTCCGGTTCGTCCTGATCGGTGGGTACGCCGGGGCCCTCCGAGGTTCACCGGTGATCACCGGCGATCTCGACATCTGCTACGCGCGGGACGACGACAACCTCGAGCGACTGGCCGACGCGCTCCGGTCGCTCGAGGCTCACCTCCGCGGCACCCCACCGGACGTGCCCTTCCTGCTCGATGCGCGTACGCTGCGCGCCGGCGACCACTTCACGTTCAGCACGTCGGTGGGCGCGCTCGACATCCTCGGCACGCCGTCGGGGACGAAGGGGTTCGCGGACCTCGACGCGAACGCGACCGACGAGGTGGTCGACGGACTCACGGTGCGGGTCGCGTCGATCGAGGATCTGATCCGCATGAAGCGCGCGGCCGGCCGCCCGAAAGATCTCATCGCGCTCGAATGGTTATCCGCCGTGCGGGACGAGGTCGAGGGTGGTCGCGACGCGAGGTAGGACGGTCGGGCCGAAGGGGAGGTCCCGCTGGGTTGTTCCGCTCGGCGTCAGGGTTCTGTCTGTCAGAACGCTGACGCCCGGAGCCCGAAGTTCCGGAAGGCGGCCGATACGGAAATCGATATCGGGCCCCCACCGGGAGCGGCACACCGTAGCCGAGCTGCCGGCGTGACGGCCGGAGCGGGTTCGGATAGGATACGGAGCATGAGCAAGCTCCAGATCCGTTCCATCGAGCCTCCGCTGGACGACCCAGAGACCGCGGACGCGGCCATCGACGTGCTGAAGTCCATGGACGCGATGGGGCTCCTGCCCGACGACGTCGACGAGCTCACGCTCGAGGTCATCCGGGCCGTGGCCACCCGCGCCGCGGAGGTCGGGATCGGGGAGTCGGCCGCCGCCTCGCTCCGCCGCCCGCCGAAGCCTCCAGGCCACGTCGCGGCCGCGCTCCGTGAGCTCGGCCTCGCGCTCGAGGGCTCGCCGATGCCGGCGTTCGAGTGGCCCGCGATGCTCGACCTGTTCGGCCCCGAGCGCCTCGCCCAGCTCGTCGGCGTCTCGGTCGCGAGCCTGCGCCGGTACGCCAAGGACGAACGCCCCACGCCCGACGTCGTCGCCGCGCGCCTGCACCTGCTCGCGCGGATCGTGGCCGAGCTCCGCGGTGCGTACTCGGAGGTCGGGGTGCGCCGGTGGTTCGAACGATCTCGCACCGCGCTCCACGGTCGTGCGCCGGATGACCTCCTGACCGGCGCCTGGGATCCCGACGGCGCAGACGCCGAACGTGTGCTCGCGCTCGCGCGCTCGCTGACGGCCTCGCCCGCGACGTGATCGTCTTCCGCCACACCGACCCGCGCTTCCCGTTCCTGTGGGAGACCGCGGGCCAGCCCGGCGGTCGCTGGAACGCCGAGGGCGAGGGTCCGGTGAACACGTTCGCCGACCGTCCCGAGGGCGCATGGGCAGAGCTCCTGCGTCACGAGGAGATCACCGACTCGCGCGACGTGGCCGAGATCCGCCGCTCGCTCTGGGCGGTCGATGTGGACGAGCTCCCCGCCGCCGAACCCGAGCTTCCACGCGCCACGATGACCGGGGGACCGCGTTCGTACGTCGCCTGCCGGCGCGAGGCCGCTCGGCTGCGCGAGCGCGGCACCGAGGGATTCACGGTGCCGTCGGCCGCGCTCGTCCGAGGCGGCGCACACGGCTGGCGGGTCGAGGGCGGCCTGCGCCCCGGACCCGAACGCGACGGCACCGTGATCGTGCTCTTCGGTGCCCGCCCCGACCTCGTCGGGTGGGAGGCGACGTACGAGGGCCGGCCATCGGACGAGCTCCTCTCGCGCGTCCGGCACTTCGGCAGGCGCTAGGCCGCTACTCGCCCAGCGATGGCCGTACTCAGGAGTGGTCGAGCGCGGCCCACACCTCGTCGAGGGCGAGGCCCTCGAACGTCGGGACGAGCAGGTCGGCCTCGGACAGGTCCAGCCCGGCGGTGGCCTCGTTCGGGACGCAGACACACGGGATCCCGGCAGCCTTCGCGGCCCGGATCCCGTTGGGTGAGTCTTCGACAGCGAACGTCGCGCCGGCCGGCACGTCGAGCAGCTCGAGCGCTGCGAGATACAGGTGCGGGTTGGGCTTTGCCCGCCTTGCGTCGCCGTCGGCGCACACCATCGCCGCCCAGCCGTCCGGCCAGCCGAGGCGTTCGAGATGTGTGACCAGCCACTCGCTCCGGTCGCTGCTGACGAGCGCCCGCCGCACGCCCACCTCGTCGAGCTGTCGCAGGAACGCGGCGATCCCCGGTCGCAGGGGCACGTGGTCGGCGGCGGCGCGGACCCGGTCCTCGCTTCGCGCGATCTCCTCGTGGTCGAAGGGGAGGCCGCGCAGGCGGCCGAGCTCCGCGTACGGGTCGAACCCGCCCAGCGTGCCGATCGCGGCCGACCACGTCGACAGCGTGAGCTCGTGGCCGTGCTCCTCGAACAGGTCACGGAAGACCCCGTACACCGCGGTCTCGGAGTCCCAGAGCGTGCCGTCGAAGTCGAACAGCACCGCGCGCAGGTCGGCCGTCACGTCGAGCCGAACCGAAGGAAGCCGCGGACC
>DATEQE010000300.1:0-4956 GCA_035272825.1 Actinomycetota bacterium | reverse complement strand
CGCGCCCGCGCGATCGTCGAGGCCACCACCCACTTCCAGGATCCCGACGCGCTCGCGAAGGTCTCGCGCGGCCTCGGCGAGCCGATGCCCGGGCTCGACATCAAGGAGCTCGGCGAGGAGGGTCTGCTCCAGACCCGCGGGTGGTGAGCCTCCGGTGAAGGCCGGGGTCCTCGCGCTGCAGGGAGACTTCCGCGAGCACGGGCGTGTCTTCGATGAGCTCGGCGCCTCGCCGGTCGAGGTCCGGACGCCCGACGATCTCGCGCGGGTCGACGTCCTCGCGATCCCCGGCGGCGAGTCCACGACGATCTCCAAGCTCGCGCGCACCGCCGGCCTCGTCGAGCCGATCGTCGAGCGCGCGAAGGCCGGGATGCCGATCCTCGGGACGTGCGCCGGCATGATCGTGATGGCGCAGCGCGTCGACGGTCTCGAACCGCTGCTGTCGCTCGTCGACGTCACCGTCCGCCGGAACGCCTACGGGCGCCAGGTCGACTCGTTCGAGGCCGATCTCGACGTCCTCGGCATCGAGCATCCCGTCCGCGGAGTCTTCATCCGGGCGCCGATCGTCGAGGGGATCGGCGCTGGGGTCCGTGTGCTCGCCGAGCATGAGGAGCGTCCGGTCGTCCTGGAGCAGGGCAACCTGATCGTGGCATCCTTCCATCCCGAGCTCGTGGGCGAGACCGGTCTCCACGGGTACGTTCTGGGGAAGGTGTGACGTGTCAGGCCACTCGAAGTGGGCGACGATCAAGCGCAAGAAGGGCGCGGCCGACGCCAAACGCAGCAACCAGTTCGCCAAGCTGCTCCGTGCGGTGGAGGTCGCCGCCCGCGAGGGCGGGAGCGGGGACGTCAGGGCGAACATGACCCTCGCGTCGGCGGTCGACAAGGCCCGGAGTTTCTCGGTGCCGGTGGAGAACATCGAACGCGCGATCAAGCGGGGGAGCGGCGACCTCGGCGACGGAGCTCGGTACAGGGAGGTCACGTACGAGGGCTACGGGCCCGGCGGCGTGGCGGTGTTCGTCGAGACCCTGACCGACAACCGCAACCGCACGACCCAGGACGTCCGACACGCGTTCGCCCGCAGCGGCGGGAACCTCGGCGAGAACGGCAGCACCGCGTGGATGTTCGGCCGGAAGGGGTCGATCCAGGTCGAGAAGACCGCGGCGCCGGACGAGGAGAAGCTGCTCGAGATCGCCCTGGATGCCGGCGCCGAGGACCTGAACGACGCGGAGAGCACCTGGGAGATCACGAGCGACCCGGCGTCGTTCACGGCGGTCCGCGACGCGATCGACGCCGCTGGGATCCCGATGCTCTCGGCTGAGCTCACGATGCTGCCCCAGAGCACGATCCCGGTCGAGGGTGGCCAGGCCAAGCAGGTGCTGGCGCTGCTGGAGGCGCTCGAGGAGCTCGACGACGTCCAGAACGTCTACGCGAACTTCGACATCCCCGAGTCGGTGATGGCCGAGCTCGGCTGACGGTCTCCGATCGACGATCGGCGTGTGACTCGCCTCATTCGGGTCATCTACAGCCCGCTCCTCGCAGCCCGGCCACGTCGTAGGCTCGTCCAGTGACGACACCCGAGCGCCCCGCCGGCGAACGGACGATGCGCGAGCGCATGCTGGCCGGAGAGCTTTACCTGGCCGACGACCCCGTCCTCGCCGAGGAACAGGCACGGGCGGCGAGGCTCCTCAACCGCTTCAACCAGACCGGCGTCGACGACGGCGCCGAGCGCCATGGTCTCCTCCTCGACCTCCTCGGGCGGTTCGGCGAAGGGTCCGAGATCAAGCCGCCTCTGCGATGCGACTACGGGTACAGGATCCTGGTCGGGACGCGGACGTTCGTGAACTACGGGCTCGTCGCGCTCGATGTCGCGTCGATCGCGATCGGCGACGACGTGCAGATCGGTCCCAACGTGCAGCTCTTGACGCCGACGCACCCCGTCGACCCGGAAACGAGACGGGCCAAATGGGAGGCTGCCGAACCGATCGCGATCGGAGGAAACGTCTGGTTGGGCGGTGGGGTCATCGTTCTCCCGGGTGTCACGATCGGAGAGAACACCGTGGTCGGCGCCGGATCGATCGTGACGAGGGATCTGCCCCCGAACGTGGTGGCGGCCGGTAACCCCGCCCGTGTCGTTCGGTCGCTCTGAGATTACTTCGAGGGTCTGACGCTCCGTCCGCCACCTGACTAGGGTGTTCGACGTTCAGGTCCGCCATCCGACATAGAGGCCACAGACGACGATCCGCTGGTCCAGCTCATGAACGAGAGGGTCGCCTGCTGGGATGACGTACTCGGGTCGATCCCCGAGGAAACGTTGGCCGTCCGCCGGGCAGCCTTCCGTCAGCTCATGTCCGGCAGACCGGCACGCATCGATTCGGTCGCAGAAGAAGCTGGCCTCTCCCCCGACGCCGCGCGCCATGCGGCTGACCTGGTCGTCTCGGTCGGGATGGCCGAGGTGGACGACGGGACGATCGTGGGGGTGGATGGGCTCACGCTCCGGCGAACTCGTCACGGCCTCGTCCTGGATGGCGTTGTGCTGTGGACGTGGTGCGCCTATGACATCGTTGGGATCGCGGCGGCGCTCGGTGTCGACGCCGTTGGGAACACTACGTGCGGTGCATGCGGTCGCCCGATCGAGGTCGTCGTCCGAGAGGGTCAGCTTGAAGCGAACAGTGCGGTGGGGTGGCTCCCCGACGAGTCCTGCTCGAATGTCATGGCCGATTTCTGTCCGAGCGCGCTGTTGTTTTGCTCGCAACCGCACCTCGACGAGTGGAAGACGCGGGAGAGCGTAGGGGCTGGCGAGGCAATGGACGTCGAATCGCTCGCGGAGCGCGGCCGGAGTTCCTGGGGGCCCCTCGTTCCATAACCGCTTAGGCGGCCTGTAAGGCACTGCGCAGCTGTTCGACTGACGGCGATCCGGCGAGACCCTCGAGCGTCTGGTAGACGCGGCATGTAAGTCCAAAGGACGCCTCGGTTCCTCCGGCGAACGGATCCCGTCCGTCCACGAGCATCGTCGGCGAACCGATGAAGCGCAGGCGCTCGGCGTCCTCGGCAGTCTCGACGGGCACGAGAATGGGCTCGACACTCGCCATGCCCTCCGCCCGCAACGCGGCGCGGAGCCGGTCGTGCATGGTCTGCCAGTGCGGGCACCCCTCGAAGTACAGGAGCCTGACCTCCATCACGCATACCCGTTTGGCTCGGGCAGTGCCGCCGCGCCACCACCGGACAGAGGGATGGGTCTTCGTGGTTCGCGGACGCCCGATTCACGTGGGAGAGGGCCAGGCGGGTCGCTCGGCAGATCACCACATCGGTTCCTGTGCCCTCGATGAGAGCGGGTGATGGTGCGCCATTGTGCCCAGCGCCAAGACCACCAGGAACACCGATCGCTCTTCACCCTAGAGCGAGACTGGTAGCGGACGTACGTCAGAGCCTCGATCTCCCCCGGGGCGGCGATCGCAGAGTTCAGGCGGTATCTCACAGCCTACGTACGAACGGTCCTGCCGACCATCCAGGTGCCCACCTTGGTCATCTCAGATGTGGACGCGGAGGGGGACCTGGAGACCGGGGCCGAGATGAGCCCGAAGAACGGGCGCCTGGCCGCGAAGCTCATCCCGGGATCCCAGCTCGCCGAGCTGTCCGGCGGGGCTATGCTGCCGCGCCGGCATTGGTACGCGCGATCCCAGGCGAGTATCGACGAGATTGGTCGTTTTGTCGGCCGGATTCGCACGCAGGAGGCCTCCTTCGACCGTGCCCTGGCAACGGTGCTGTTCACCGACATCGTTGGGTCGACCGAAAAGGCTGCCGAGGTCGGTGACCGCGTCTGGCGGGACCTCGTCCGGCGCCACCACTCGATCGTCCGAACGATGCTGGCCCGCTACCGCGGAAAAGAGATCGATACCGCGGGGGATGGGTTCTTCGCGACGTTCGACGGGCCGGCTCGAGCCGTGCACTGCGCCGTGGCGGTCGTCGAGGCTGTGAGGCCGCTTGGCCTCGAGATTCGAGCCGGTCTGCACACCGGAGAGGTAGAGACCGTCGGCGGGAAAGTCACCGGGATGGCCGTCAACATCGGCGCTCGCATCACCGGGTTAGCTGGCCCATCTGAGGTGCTGACGTCGTCGACGGTCAAAGACCTCGTCGCGGGCTCCGACCTCGCCTTCGAGGAAGCAGGTGAGCACGAGTTGAAGGGCGTACCCGACCGCTGGCGGCTCTACCGAGTCGCGGGCTGATTCTCCCGTCGTAGAAGTCAACTGCCGGTCCCGCACAGACCTCCTGTCCACGAAACGGCCACGCCGGGTGCGCTGCCCCACCAGCCCTCTCAGGTGTTTGACCGAGAGACAGGCATCGAACAGACTGAACAGGTGTTCGATTCCTGCGTGCTCGGGGTCGACCCGGGTGTGTCGGCGCTCGGCCTGGCCGCGGTCGCCAGGCACGACCGAAAGCCGGTGCTCCTGTTCGCCGACACCGTCAGGACCGCGTCCGACCTGCCCGATGCCATCCGGCTTCGGCTGTTGCACGACGCGGTCGGCCAGGCCATCGCGACGCACCGGCCGGAGTCGATGGCGATCGAGCGGATCGCGTGGAACAAGAACCAGGTGAGCGCGATGATCGTCGCGAGGGCGACGGGCGTGATCCTGCTCGCCGCCGCCGAGGCGGGCCTGGAGGTCGAGGAGTACGGCTCGCTCGAGGTGAAGATGGCGGTGACCGGGCAGGGGAACGCGAACAAGGCCCAGGTGCGGGCGGCGCTCGAACGCTTCCACGGCCTCAAGGATCTTCCGGTCCAGCCCGACGCGGTCGACGCCGCTGCGATCGCGCTGTGCCACCTGACGCAGGCGCGGCTCCGCAAGGTGGCGGCGAGATGATCTCCTTCCTGGAGGGCGACGTCGCCGAACGCTCGGGGGCGCGCGTGGTGATCTCGGTGGGCGGCGTCGGCTACGACGTCCAGGTGCCGGCGTCGACGCTCGC
>DATEQE010000299.1:0-3045 GCA_035272825.1 Actinomycetota bacterium | reverse complement strand
TCGGCTACGAGCGCTCGATGCGGAAGCTGATGCGGACCTGCGTGTGGTACTCGGAGATCTGACCGTCGGCCACGACCGCCGACGTGCCGAGGATGTCCATCGACTCGATGCCTCGGATCGTCTTGGCCGCCTCGGCCAGCGCCTGATGGGCCGCGTCCCGCCACGACTCGGACGACACGCCGACCAGGTCGATCGTCTTGATGACCGCCATCGCCACTCCTATCTCCTTCCGCGGGGGACTTACCGCTCGCGCTACGCGCTCGCTCCTTGAACCCCCCGCACCCCCTCGTCGTAGACGTCGATGAACCGCCGGTAGTTGGCGGCGACCTGCTTCGCGGCCTCCTTGCGCCCGAGGTTGCCGTCGACGAATCCCTTCAGCGGATCCCACCAGATCGAGCGGCCGATCGCGAACCCGATGTAACCCGGCACGCCCAAACCCATCCGCAGCCAGTGATCGACTGCGGCGTCGTTGGCGCCGCGGCCGAGCACCACGCACGCCACGCCGTCGCGCCCGTCGCGCCGTGTCGTGGCCGAGATCAACTCGCAGTCCTCGCGCCGATCGATGCCCTCGATCTTCCAGACGTCGGGCTCGACGCCGGCGTCTTGGAGCTCCTCGATCGCCGCCTTCATCAGCTTGGGCCGCTCCTCCGAGTCCCAGCGCTGCTCGTCGCCGCCCGCGGCCGCGATCTGCTCGGGCGTGGGCGGGACGAGCAGCTCGAACAGGAACAGCCGCCCGTGCTCGTGCAACCAGTCGCCGAGCCTCTTCAGCCGGCCGGCCTGGCGCTCGTTCATCGCCTGGTCGCCCTCGGTGTTGTAGCGGACCAGCACCTTGGTGAAGTACGGGTCGAACGACTCGATGTGCGTGCCGAAGTCCTCTTCGTACTGGAAGTCGAACTCCTCCTGCCCGCTCTTCTCGACCGGCATCGCCAGCCGGAACCCCGCGGTCTTCGCGTCGCGGGCGATGTCGGCCCCGAACTGCTCGTCGACCAGCACCCCGGCGGTCTCCGCCTCGACGCCTTCGTCCAGGGCCCGTCGGGCACCCTCGTAGATCACGCGCTTGGCGTCGGAGATCCGCGCCGTCTCCTCCTCGTTCGGCTCGCCGGTGACGCCGAAGAACTTCTTCTGGAACGAGCCTCGATGGTCGAACGCCAGGATGTAGAGCGGCTTGTCGTACCCGAGCGCCATCTCGTCACTCCTCCCCATGCCTACGGTTGTTCGAACGGATTCGTCGGCTCCAAGATCTCGACCGGCACCGGCTGCGCGCCCTTCTTGAACAGTCCCGCGTGCGACGGCGAGCACACGACGAACCCGTAGTGCATGGGGACGGCCACCCGCGGCTCCATAGCCTTGACGAACCCGGCCGCCTCCTCCCAGTCCATCGTGTAGGTGCCGCCGATCGGCACCATCGCCACGTCCGGGTCGAGGCTCTCGAGCTCCGGCAGCGCGTCGGTGTCACCGGCGTGGTAGAAGCTCCGCCCGCCAAACTCGAACACGTAGCCTACCCAGCCGTTCGACTTCGGGTGCATGTCCAGGCGCTCCTCGGCGGTGTTGTAGGCCGGCACCGCCTGCACCTTGAGCCCACCGGCTTCGACGGACCCACCGGGCTCGATGGCCGCGACGTCGCCGGTCAGCTCGTCGGCCACGTCGCGCGGGGCCACGATCGTGGTCGAGGACGTACGCAGGCGTTCGATCTCGTGCGGCTGGAGATGGTCGAAGTGCGCGTGCGTGATCATGATGACGTCCGCGGGCACGTCGTCCTGCACGCCCCACGGATCGACGTACACGACCGGACCATCTCCCTGCCACCGGAACGCCGCCTGCCGGAACCACGTGACCCCGTCGAGCCCCATCCGTCGGCCTCCTTCGGTCGTGTCCGTCGCCAGTAGTCTTGCAAATCGACGTGGAAGCGCGCGAACCGGTCGAGACGCTTGGCGGCTTTCGTGCCTCCGCCGCCCTGCTCCGGCACAACCGGAACTTCCGCCGGCTGTACCTCGCGTCGGTGATCTCGCTGGGTGGGGACTGGTTCCTGCTGATCGCCCTGTTCGGGCTGATGCTCGACCTCACGGGGCAGGCGATCGCGGTGGCGTTCACGATCGCCGCCCAGGACCTGACGTACTTCCTCGCCTCGCCGTTCGCCGGGGTGCTGGCGGACCGGATCGACCGGCGACGGCTCATGATCGCGTGCGACCTCGCCCGGGCGGTCCTCGTCCTCGGCTTCCTCCTGGTACGGACCGAGGACCTCGCCTGGCTGGTCTACGTCCTCCTGGCCGCGACCGCGGTGTTCGCGGCCGCGTTCGAGCCGGCCTCGATGGCGGCGATGCCGAACCTTGTGGACGAGCGCGACCTCTCGGTCGCGAACGCGCTGTCGGGGTCGCTGTGGGGCACGATGCTCGCGGTCGGCGGCGCCCTCGGAGGGGTCGTGGCGGGGGTGTTCGGATCCGACGTCGCGATCGTCGTGGACTCCGCCTCGTTCGTGCTGTCGGCGCTACTGATCCTGGGGATCCACGCCACCTTCGCGGAGGACCGCGCGGTCCACGAACGCCCGAGCCTCCGCCAGGACACGGTCGAGACCGTCCGGTACGCGCGCAAGGACCACCGGATCCTGGCGCTGCTCGCGGTGAAGTTCGGCTGGGGGATCGCCGGGGGCGTGCTGGTGCTTCTGCCGATCCTCGCGCTCGGCAGGTTCCACGCGGGAGAGATCGGTCTCGGGCTGCTGATGGCGGCTCGAGGCGTGGGGGCGCTGATCGGCCCGTTCCTCGGCAGGTCTTTGGCCGGCCCGCAGGATCGGCGGCTGTTCGGCGCGATCGGGGCGGCGCTGGCAACGTTCGGGGTCGGCTACGCGCTCCTGGGCCTGGCGCCCGCGCTCGTGTTCGCGATGGGCGCGGTCCTCGTCGCACACGTCGGCGGCGGCGCCCAGTGGACGCTGTCCTCGTACGGGCTCCAACGCGTCGTGCCCGACCGGATCCGCGGGCGCATCTTCGCCGTCGACGGCATGCTGGTGACGCTGACGTTCGGCCTGTCCGCGATCCTGACGGGCTGGCTCGC
>DATEQE010000298.1:0-6310 GCA_035272825.1 Actinomycetota bacterium | reverse complement strand
CGCCTGCGGGACCCCCTTCGGCCGGCTGCTCGCGGAGCCCAGGGCGGCGTCGGAGATCGAGCCGCAGACGGCGGCGGTGTGGTCGATGCTCTGGCCCGGGCTCGGCCATTGGAAGCTCGGCCGGCGGACCGATGCGGTGGGGCGGGTCGTGATGTTCGCCTGGTCGTTCACGGCACTGGTGATCCTGCTCGTGTCGCGGTTCGGCAGGGGCGGGCTCGGCCCGACCCTCCCTCTGTTCGCCCTGTTCCTCGGCGCCTCGGTGCTGATCTACGTGGTGTCGGCGATGGACGCCTACCGGCTGGCGGCCGGAAACGAGCCTCTGATGAGCTCCCGGACGTTGCTGTGGACGTCGGCCGGTCTAGTCTTCCTGTCCGTCGTGATCGCCACGTTCGTCACGTTGCCGGCCGCCCGCCGGTAACATCGCGTCCTCATGAGGGAGCGGGCATGAGCGAGCAGACCGAGGGCCAGATCGTGATCGAGGCCCCAGCGGTCGAGGTCATGGACGTCCTGACCGACTTCGAGGCGTACCCCGAGTGGGCCGACGTCAAGACCGCCCAGGTGCTCGAACGCGGGGACGGGGGTCTGGGGACCAAGGTGGCGTTCGAGGTGGACGTCCCGCTCCTCGGCAAGGCGAATTACACGCTCGCCTACCGCTACGCGCCCGGCGACGGCGGGATGTCATGGGTCTCGACCGAGGCCCGCGGCGCCGTCTCGAACATCACCGGCGAGTACCTGCTCACCGAGATCGACGACGACGAGACCAAGGTGATCTACCGGCTCGCCGTCGACCTGGGGATCCTGCTGCCGGGCTTCGTCCGCACGCAGGGCGAGAAGCGCGTGATCGAGAACGCGCTCGAGGGCCTGAAGCGGCGCGTCGAGCTCGGCTGAGCCCACGCCCGGACGCGCCGGGGTGGCGCCCGCGCTAGGCTGGCCGGATGCGGGTCCTGCTGTTCACCGGGAAAGGCGGCGTCGGGAAGACGACGGTGGCCGCCGCGACCGCCGTCCGCGCGGCCGGATCGGGGAACCGGACGCTGATCATGAGCACGGATCCGGCGCACTCGCTCGGGGACTCGTTCGACCAGGAGATCGGCGAGCACGCCACGCCGATCGCCGAGAACCTGTGGGCCGAGCAGATCGATGCCCAGAGCCGGCTCGAGTCCAACTGGCGCGAGATCCAGGATTACTTCGTGCAGCTAATGAACTGGGCCGGTGTCGAGACGATCCAGGCCGAGGAGCTCTCGGTGATCCCCGGGCTCGACGAGATCTTCGCGCTGATCGATGTCAAGACCCACGTCGAGGGCGGGAAGTACGACCTCCTGATCGTCGACTGTGCGCCCACCGCCGAGACGCTGCGCCTGCTGTCGCTGCCCGAGGTGATGAACTGGTACATCGAACGGATCTTTCCCGTCGAGCGGCGCGTCGTGAAGACGCTGCGCCCGATCGTGTCGAAGATGACGACGCTGCCGATCGCGGGCGAGAGCTTCTACGCGGCGGTCGAGCGGTTGCACCGGAACCTCGACGCCGTCCACCGGATCCTGACCGATGAATCCTCATCGACGGTCCGGCTCGTCGTGAACCCGGAGAAGATGGTGATCGCCGAGGCGCGGCGCACCTACACGTACCTCGGGCTGTTCGGGTACCGGTGCGACGCGGTCGTCGTGAACCGGATCATCCCCGAGGACGTCACCGATCCGTACTTCGGCAAGTGGAAGGACATCCAGGCGGAGCACCTGCAGACCGTCCGCGAGTCGTTCGAGCCGGTGCCGATCCTGACCGCTCGTCTGTTCGACCGCGAGATGGTCGGCGTGCCCTTGCTCGAGGAGATGGGCCGCGAGGTGTACGGCGACCTCCCCGTCACCGACGTCTTGTACCGGGACGACCCGATCCGCGTTCGCCGGAGGTCGGGCGGGTACGTCCTCACGATGCGGCTCCCGTTCGTCTCGCGCGAGGACATGGACATCCATCGGCGTGGCGAGGAGCTCTACGTCCGCGTCGGGACCTACAAGCGCAACCTGATCCTGCCGCAGACGCTCCAGCGGATGGAGGTCCGCGGCGCCAACTTCGTCGGAGATCATCTCGAGATCGTGTTCGCGCGGCAGCCGGGGTCGGCGCCGGCTGCGGCGCCGAGGGGAAGGAGCTGAAGATGCCTGAGACCGAACCGGGCCACGCGGCCACCGGGGGGGATGGCGCCGCCGGGTCGGCGTCGGAGGCCCAACCGCAGCCGCCCGTGTGCACCGTGGCGTTCTGCCCGATCTGCATGGCGGTGACGGCAGGTCAGGGCGCGGCGCCCGACGTGTTCGAGCACCTGCTCGCCGCCGCCCGCGAGTTCTATCTCGCCGCGCGGGCCGTGATCGACGTGCGCGGGGATCACGTGAGCGGGGTCGACCAGAGCGCGAACGGCTCGAAGGACTTCGAGCGGATCGAGATCTCGTGACGCCGCCGGTCCGCTCCACCTGAGAGGTTCGGGCGTGCCGCAACGTGGGAGCGGCGAGGCGATCGGGCTCGACGTCGGTGGTACCAAGATCAACGCGTTCCGCGTCGCCCGCGACGGCACGATCGTCGAGCGCTCGAGCTCGCCGACCCTCGCGGACGACGAGGCGGCGACGCTGTCGACCATGGTCGAGCTCGCCATGTCGCTCACGACCCCCGACGTGATCGCGGTCGGGGTGGGGGCCGCGGGGATGATCGACGCGAAGGAGGGGGTCCTGCGCTTCGCCCCCAACCTCGCGTGGCGGAACCTCCCCATCGCCGCGCGGATGCGCGACGCGCTCGGCCTGCCCTGCCAGGTGGACAACGACGCGAGCATGGCCGCGTACGCGGAGTTCCGGTTCGGCGCGGGTCGCGGGTACCGTCATCTGCTGCTCGTCACGGTCGGCACCGGGATCGGCGGTGGGATCGTGTCAGACGGGCGGCTGTTCCGCGGCGCGAACGGCTTCGCCGCCGAGATCGGGCACATCATCCTCGAGCCCGGAGGCCCGCTCTGCGGCTGCGGGAACCGGGGCTGCTGGGAGCAGGTCGCCGCGGGGCGTGCGATCGATCGGATGGGCCGCGAGGAGGCGCGGGAGCGCGAACACTCGATCCTCCGGCGCCTGGCCGGCGGTGACCCCGACCAGGTGACCGGCGAGCTGGTGACGGAGGCAGCGCGGCAGGGCGACGACGCGGCCAAGGGGATCCTCGCGGAGGCCGGACGGCGGCTCGGCCAGGGGATCGCCGGCCTCGTGAACGTCCTCGACCCGCAGGTCGTGGTCGTGGGCGGTGGCGCGATCGTCGCCGGCGATCTGCTGCTCGAACCGGCGCGTGCGGCGTTCCTCGATGCGGTCGAGGGTCCGGACTTCCGCCCTCGGGTGCCCATCGTGCCCGCGGAGCTCGGCAACGACGCCGGGGCCGTGGGCGCGGCCACCCTCGCGCTCGAGGAGCTCGGAGGCGTGATGGTCTGACGTGAAGGTGGGGCTCGTCCTTCCGATGTTCTCCGGTGACGCCGGGCGCGTGCTCGCGTTCGCCCGGCGCGCGGAGGAGCGCGGGTTCGACGGGGTCTTCGCGTTCGACCATCTCTTCCCGCCGGGCGCGTCCCCGGACCGGCCGTCGCTCGAGGCGTTCGCGTCGCTCGCGGCGGTCGCCGCGCAGACGAGCCGCGTCGCCGTCGGGACCCTGGTCACGCGGGCGACGCTCCGTGCTCCGGGGGTGCTCGCGAAGCTCGCCGCCTCGGTCGACGACGTGAGCGGCGGGCGCATGATCCTCGGGATCGGCACAGGGGACCCGATCGACGAGCCCGAGCACCGCGTCTTCGGCATCGAGTACCTGGGGAAGGCGGAACGTCGCGAGCATCTGGTCGAGACCGTGCGCGCGATCAAGGCCTTGTACGGCGGGGTCCGGTGGGGCGGCGGTTCGCACGTTCACGCGATGACGGGACCGCTCCTGCCGCCGCCTGTGCGTCCGGACGGTCCGCCGATCTGGATCGGGGGGTTCGCCGACGCGGTCGTGCGCCTCGCCGCCGCCGAGGCCGACGCGTGGAACGGCTGGGGGATGGGGGTCGAGGAGTTCACCCGCAAGGTGCGGTTGCTGCGCGAGGCCGCGGGGGAACGGCCGGTCTCGGCGACGTGGGCCGGGATCGTCGTCGTCGGGCGCGACGACGACGAGGTCGGGCGCCTGCTCGACCAGCGGAGCGCACGCGGCCTGGAGCCCGGGGTCTGGTCGGGGACGACCACGTCGCTCCGGACCCACCTCGATGCGCTCGCCGCCGCCGGCTCCACCTGGTCGGTGCTCGTGCCCGGCGGTCCGCCGGACCGGCTCGACGTGATCGCCGAGGAGGTACTCCCTGAGCTGCGGTCCTCGGCGTGAGCGACCTCCCGGCCCACCGGCTGAAGCAGGCCAAGCGCGCGCTGCGCCGCGAGGTCCTGGCCGAACGCGACGCTGTCCCCGAGGATGATCGGTCCGCGCGCAGCGAGGCGATCGCCAACCGGTTCCTCGGGTTGCCCGAGACGGCGGGCGCCGAAACGGTGCTGGCCTTCTGGTCGTTCGGCAGCGAGGTCGAGACGGGGCCGCTGATCGCGCGCCTGCGTTCGGAGGGCAAGACCGTCGCCTTGCCACGGATCGAGGGGAACGAGGTGGCCCCCGTCGTCGCGACACCCGGAGCACCGATGACCGAGACCTCGTTCGGAGCTATGGAACCCGCGGACGGGCGCGCGCTCGACGTCGCCGAGCTCGACCTCGTCGTGGTCCCGGGGGTCGCGTTCGATCGCTCGTGCGGCCGGGTGGGCTACGGCGGTGGGTACTACGACCGCCTCCTGGTGAAGCGGCGCGATGGGGCGGCCGCGATCGCGATCGCGTTCGCTCTGCAGATCGTCGACCGGGTTCCGAGCGGTGCGATCGACCGGCGCATCGACGGCGTCGTGACCGAGATCGAGGTGATCCGGTGTCGTTGAGACCACCCGCTCGGCCGGCGTGGTCGATGCGGTCGCGTCCGTGGCGCGAGGTGGAGTTCGCCTCGCTCGACTTCGAGACGACGGGTCTCGACCGCGAGCGCGACGCGGTTGTGTCGTACGGGGTCGTTCCGGTGCGCGAGGGCCGCGTCGTCGTGGGGGAGGCCGTGCACCAGCTGGTGCTCCCCGAGGTGCCCTCGAGCGCGGAGTCGATGAGGATCCACGGCATCCTGCCCAAGGATCTGGCGCAGGCGCAGCCGTTCTCGGTGGCCGGGCAGACGCTCCGACTCGCGCTGGGCGGGCGGTTCCTGCTGGCCTGGTTCGCGAGCGTCGAGATCGGCTTCCTCGGCCGCCTCTACGGCAGACGCCCCCGCTCGTGGGTGCGCCGGACGATCGACGTCCGGCAGATGGCGATCGAGCTCGAGCACCTGGACCAGGATGTTCGACAGAGCCTGTCCTCGGCCGCCGAGCGGTACGGCGTCCCGGTGGCGAACCCCCACGAGGCGCTCGACGACGCGATGGTCACGGCCCAGCTCTTCCTCGTGCTGGCCACCCGGCTCGAGGAACGGGGGTTCGGTTCCGCGAGGAGCTTCCTCCGCTTGACTCGTCTCTAGCCTCGCGCCGCTCGCGGTCGGGAGGCACCCGGGCGAACTTGAACGGCCAGTCAAACGCGTGGGAGGATGCGATGATCCCGGCGACCGGAGGCAGGCGATGAGCGACGACGACGCCATCACGACGGCGTTCCACGACGTGACCGAGGCTCAGGGCGGCACGCACATCCCCGACGGCGGATGGCTGTGGCTCGAGGGATTCGGCGACCTCCGGAAGGAGTACGCCGCCATCCGGGACGACGTCGCGGTGTGGGATGTCTCGCCGCTCAACAAGTGGGACCTCCGAGGGCCTGACGCGCTCCGGGCCGCCCAGCGGGTGTTCAGCAACGACGCGCTCGGCTTGGACGTCGGCCAGGCTCGGTACGGGGCGTTCCTGGACGCCGACGGGCTGATGGTCGACGACGGCACCGTGTTCAACACCGGCGCCGGCCATTGCTGGGTCATGACCAATGGGAAGGATCACGACGACTACTTCGGCGAGGCGCTGAAGGACTTCGACGTCGAGTTCGAGTGGATCGCGCCGCGGATGCCGCATCTGGGCGTCATCGGCCCGCGCTCGCGCGAGGTCGTGCAGAAGCTGACCGACGCCGACGTCGGAGCCCTCCGCTACTTCCGGTTCCTCCCCGAGCCCGTGAAGGTGGCCGGAGTCGAGGTCTACCTCTCGCGCACCGGCTACGGCGGCGAGCTGGGGTTCGAGCTGTTCCTGACCGATCCGTCGGATGCCGAGGAGCTCTGGAACGCCGTGGTCGGGGCCGGCGTGACGCCGTTCGGAGCCGAGGC
>DATEQE010000297.1:0-5261 GCA_035272825.1 Actinomycetota bacterium | reverse complement strand
AAGACGAGAGCGAACAGGCCGACCGCCACGCCCAGGACGACGATGCCCAAGATCGCGGCCAGGATGTAGGTGGTCGTCAGATGCCCACTGAGCGCGAGGAACACGAGCGCCAGCATCGGCAGAGCGAGCTTGGTGAAGATGTTCCAGATACCGGTCACGCCGACGTACAGGGCGACGCTCGTGCCGGTGAATCCCCACGAATCCAAGATCGAATAGGTCAACCCGATCGCGATCGCGCCACCCGCCGGGAGGGTGTTCGCGACCGAGGTCGTCGTCTGCGTGAGCACGGCGGCCTTCCCGATGCCGAGCCCTGGCAGGGCTGCCTGGTTCGCCCACCAGTACGTCAAGAGGTTGAAAGCCGTCGCGGCCACGAGCGACGACGTCTCGATCTGCGTGAGCGTCTTGATCGCTGTCCACACGTCCCGGTAGTCGGCGAACTTCGGGATCGCCCACCAGAAGATCGCGACCACGATCGCGACAGAGACGGTGTAGCCGACGATGCGTTTCCACCCGAGGGGCTTGCGGGTCCGCTCGGCAACCTGGGCTGTCGACATCCATAGAGCCTAGTACGTCGCCGTCATGGGTTCACAGCCTCGGCGCCGGCCTTCCGCTCGTGCCTGCGCAGCGCCACGTCGCGGATCTCGGTGACGACGCCGGCCGTCCCGAGCGCCACCCCCGCCCCCAGCAGCACGCCGGCGACCACGTCCGAGAACCAGTGTGCGTTCAGGTACACCCTCGACATCGCCATCACGAAGGCGAACGCGATGGCGGCGAACTCCCACCGTCGCCTCGCCGGGCCGGCCGGGAGCAGCACCAGCACCAGCGCAACCGCGGTCGCGGCCCCGGCGACCGCGTGCCCGGAGGGGAACGAGAAGCTGACCACGTCGACCAGCGGCTGGGGAGGCCGCCCCCGGTGGAAGAAGGTCTTGGCGGCCGTCAGGATCAGCTCGGCCGCGGCCCACGTGATCACCCAGGTCGCGAACGCGCGCCATCGCCGGCGGAACGCGAGCCAGATCGCGACGACGATCCGAAGCGGGATCGTGACCATCCCGCCACCCAGGACGTTGAGGAAGCGCGCGAGGAACGTCAGGACCGCGTTGCGAACGTCGTCTATCCAATGGAACACCGACAGGTCGAACTCGCCGACGAACGGGAGCGTCGTCGTGGGGGCGAGCCCGGGCGGATGCCGTCCCACCGCCGCGAAGACGAACACCATCGCCCCGAGCAGGACGGCCGACCAGACGATCGCCCGGCGATGGTTCGTCAGCACGCTAGTCGCCGCCGACGCAAGGCGGCGCGCCCGCCCCGCACAAGGTCAGCCCTAGCTCCTCCTGGACCTGGCGAACCAGCACGGTCCGCAGGCCGAACGTGACGGCCTCGTCGGCCTCGAGGGCGAGGGTCGGCTCGGCGTTGGGACCGAACCGGTAGCGGTAGGTCACACAGCCGCCGGGGAAGACGAAGTACTTGTTCGCCGAGAAGGGGTGCAGGTCGAACTCGTCGAGGTAGGCGCGGACGCCGCCCTCGCTGGTGGAGTTCGTGACGTCCACGGCGCCCGCGATCCGGCAGGCAGGTGCGAGCGACACCTCGACGGCGTGGATGCCGCCGCGGTCCGAGTCGAGCCAGAACCGTGCCAAGTCGTCGTTGACGTCCGAGCCGCCGTAGGTCCAACCGGCGGGCAGCGCCGCGATGCAGGGGAGGAGGGTGGCGCTGGGGACGGACTGTGCCATCAGGACGAACAGCTCGCCGTCCTCGATCGGGCAGTCGGCCTCCGAGGCGTCGCCGGCCTGCGCGCTGCACGATGCCAGGGCCGACAGGACGATCACGGCCATCGCGACCCTGCCGATGCGCGGTCGCCACCTCACGCGAACGCGTTCCAGTTGCTGACGATCAGGCCCATCGCGAGGAAGGCCGCGAACAGCACGCCGATCGTGAGCAGCACTCGCCGCACGCTCCAGCGCTGGATCGAGACCTGTTCGCGCTCCGGCGCCATCCGTCGGAACTCGGCGAGGAGGTCGCGGCCGTCCTGTTTGAGGTTGTTGCGGAGCTGCGTCGGGCTCGCGACGCCGCGCGCCGCCGCGAACGCCTCGGCGATCTCGTCCTCGGAGAAGTACCCGAGCGCGTGCGCGTAGACACGCTCGGCGTCGCTGCGGAGCGCGAGGACGAGCATCATGTTGGCGAGGTCGACCGCCTGCCGCCACGGCGATGGCCGGACCTGGACGAAGAACACGTCGATCACCTTCAGCTCGCCGTCGCGCACCATCAGGTTCGCGGGCTTGATGTCGCGGTGCGCGAGCCCCTCGTCCCACATCCTTCGAACCATGCCGAGCCCCTGGTCGATCACGCCGTCGTCGATCTCCGCGTCCCCGATCTCCACCGCGCCCTCGAAGAACTCCATCACGATCATGTACTCGCGCTCGGGGGTGATCTCGACGATCCCGTACGGCCGGGGGACCGGGATCCCGAGATCGTGCAGCAGGCGGAGCGTGTAGTCCTCGTACTCGACGAACCGGCGCACGGACTGGAACGGCTTCTCGTCCTCAAGTGCGCCGTACAGGATCGTCCGGCCGAGCTTGTACCAGCGGTCGGCCCGCACGTGGCTCTTCGCGTAGAGCTTGGCGAAGACGTAGCGCTCGGGCTCGTCGTCGGTCGCCTCGATCTTGATCCGCAGCGGCGTCGAGCCTCCGGACCCCTCCAGGCCCACGGGCTTGACGTCCAGGACCGCCAGTCCGAGCTGGTCGCGGATCGCCGCGACGATCGCCTCGCCGCGCCGACCCCCGATGTCCAGATGCGCCGCCTTCCCCCGTCGGTACGACACCGGGAAAAGGTCGTTGGGAGCGAACCATCGGAAGCTGGCGACGCCCACGGCGATGCCGAACACGGCACCCGCCACGACATCCGTCGAGTGATCCACCCCCAAGTACACCCGCGCGAACCCGAGCACCACCAGGGCGAATCCGATCACCCATTTTGCGATCGAGCGGGAGCGTCCGGCCATGATCAGGGCATACGTGGCCCCCACGGCCGACACGGTGAGGCCCGCCATCGGTCGGGACGGCATCGAGTACCCCTGCCAGCCCGCGAGGATCGGCACGCCGAGCGGTCGAGGGCGAGCGATGATGCTGGACGAGTTGTAGGCGACGATCTCGGTGAAGATGATCGCGCCGAGGAACACGAACAGGTGCCGCCACCGGCGGAACACGATCAGCCCGAGGAACACGGTCCAGCGCAGGACCCGGATCGTCCAGCTGGCGGCCAGCCCGTTGACCACGAGCATCAAGCGGGTGAGCCCGGGGGACCTGAGATCGGTGATCCACAGCTGCCGGGTGTGGTCCCAGCGCTCGAAGACCTCTCGGAGCGTCGGAAAGAGCAGGAACCCGGTGATTACGAGGATGAAGTACAGGACCATGAGGAGGAAGAACTTGCCGGAGCGGCCGAGCTCGTGCGGGAGCGCGGGCGGCTCTCCGGACGGACGGCGGCGCTGCTCGGGGTGTGCGTGGCCCTTGCTCCTGCCCTGCTCGATCCCCTCGGTCGTCGCGTCCATGCCGTTCGGCGACTCTACTGCAGCCCGGGATCGAGACCGTTCGACGCCAGCCAGCGCGACGCGATCTGCTCGGGGGTCGCACCGCGCGCGACCTCCGCGTTCAGCGTTCGGAGCTCGCCGGTGGTCAGGAGCGCCGAGACCTCGTTCACGGTGTCGGCCAGCGACGGCCCGAACCGGTCGAGCACGCCGGTCCTGACGACCGGCGTGACGTTCTCGGCGGGCTGGAGGCGCAGGTCGTCCTCGAGCAGGACGAAATCGTTCAGGTCGATCGCGCCGTCGCTCGTGAACAGCAGCGCCACGTCCACCGTCCCTTCCGCCAGGGCGGAAACCGTGCGCGGACCGCCCGCGTCGAGGTTGCTGACGACCTGCCCGAACGTGATCCCGTACGACCGCTCGAGACCGGGGAGGCAGAAGGGTCGCCGGGTGCATTCGGGCGGTCCACCGAAGACCAACTCGCGGGAGACCGTCGCGAGGTCGCTGAGCGTGCGGAGTCCGTACCGCTGCGCGGTCTCCGCCGTTACCGCGAACCCGTTCTGATCCTCGGCGGGTGAGGCATCGAGCGCGGTCACGTCGAGCGTTCCCAGCCGTTCGGCGAACCGCTGGTGGTTGATCTCGCGATCCGGCGAGGTCGATCCGTCGCCCGCCAGGAACTGGAGCCCGCTGCCGGCGTACTCGGGGACGAACTCCACGAGACCCTGCTGCAGCGCGGGCATCACGAGCTCGCGCGGCCCGAGCGAGGGCTCGCGCTCGACGCGGATGCCGGCGCCCTCGATCGCCTGCGCGTAGATCTCGGCCAGCAGGACGCTCTCGGGGAAGTCGAACGACGCCACGGTGATCGCGTCGTCACCACGAGCGTCCTCCGCGGGCGTGCTCGGCCCGGCGCACGCCGCCAGCGCGAAAGCGAGCGACGCCGCGAGCGCGGACGATCGGCGGGCAGCCATGACCGCCCAAGCCTAGGCCAAGCCCGACACGCCCACGTGGGATGATGCCTGGTCAGGAGGGGCGCGATGGCGACCGAGACCGAGGGCAAGGGCGGAGCCAGGCACGGATCCAAGCACCGTGGGCATCGCGACGCTGAGGATCGCGCGAGCAAGCTGTCGAAGAAGGCCTACGAGAAGGAGCTCCGGCGCCTCCAGGAAGAGCTCGTGAAGATGGAGGACTGGGTCTCGGGCGCGGGGGCCAGGATCGTGGTCATCTTCGAGGGGCGGGACGCGGCCGGCAAGGGCGGCACGATCAAGCGGATCACGCAGTACACGAACCCGCGCGTGACCCGCATCGCGGCCCTCCCCAAGCCCACCGAGCGTGAACGCACCCAGTGGTATTTCCAGCGGTACATCGCGAACCTCCCCTCAGCCGGCGAGATCGTGCTGTTCGACCGCAGCTGGTACAACCGCGCGGGCGTCGAGAAGGTCCTGGGGTTCTGCACGCCGGACGAGCACCGACGGTTCCTGCGGCAGGTCCCGATTTTCGAGCGGCTCCTGATCGAGGACGGCATCGTCCTGCTGAAGTACTGGTTCTCGGTCTCGGACGAGGAGCAGGAGCGCCGGTTCCGATCGCGGATCGACGACCCGATGCGCCGCTGGAAACTCTCGGAGACGGACCTGCTCTCGCGCTCGCACTGGGTCGACTTCTCGCGCGCGAAGGACGAGATGTTCGTGCACACGGACATCTCGGAGGCCCCCTGGTATGTCGTGGAGGCCGACGACAAGCCGCGGGCGCG
>DATEQE010000296.1:0-3789 GCA_035272825.1 Actinomycetota bacterium | reverse complement strand
AGGCGTCCACCAGAGCCTCCACGGCGACCTCCAGGGCCTCGCCGCGATCGAGGCCGGGGCGCCAGCGCTTCTTGAGCGAGCTCCTCGCGGGGCGGCCACCCGATCCCGTGGCGTGGTAGTCGTCCTCTTCCCACCGGCCGCCGGTCGCGTCGTAGTAGAAGATCCGGCCCTCCTCGCGGCGCTCGTCGAACCCGCCGAACAGCGGCACCACGACGAGCCCCTGGAAGGCCATCGGCAGGTTCCCGCGGATCATCTGCGCGAGCCGGTTCGCCTTGCCCTCGAGCGAGAGCCGGTCGCCGGTGATCTTCTCGTAGTGCTCGAGCTCGAGCTGGAACAGCTTGACGATCTCGATCGCCTGCCCCGCGGCCCCGGCGATCGCGATCACTGAGAGGTCGTCCGCGGCGAAGACCTTCTCCATCCTCTCGTCGGCGATCGTGAAGCCCTCCGTCGCCCGCCGGTCTCCACCGAACACGACTCCGGTCGCGAACTTCAGCGCCACGACGGTCGTCCCGTGGGGTGACGCGACGTCGGGGGTGATGCCGGTGGCGGTTGGCAGGGTCTCGGGGCGGCTTCGTCGCACGAGATCGACGAAGCTCGGGTTTGCGCCGATCGGACCGCCCGAGGGTTCGGGCGGGAACAGCGGACCCTCGGTCATTCGCCGCCCTTCTGGACGTACGACTTGACGAACTCCTCGGCGTTCTCCTCGAGGACGGAGTCGATCTCGTCCAGGATGTCGTCCATCTCCTCCTTGAGCTTCTCGCCCTTGGAGGCGGAGGTCACCTGGCCGGCCTCGTCGTCCGAGCCGCCGCCGGAACGCTTCTGGGTCTTCTTCTGCTCCTGCTCCTGAGGCACCGCCGAGCTCCTTCCGTGAGGGATCGATTCTATCCGGACTCCGGGACAGCTCCATCACCGCTGGACGGACGTCCCCGAGCTTGCCCCGGGCGCGCCCGTGCGGGGAGCAGTTCGGGTCGGTCCGTCCCGAACGAGCTCCGCTAGGACCGGAGCATCTCGACGAGCGCCGCCGCGTCGGCGGCCTGCTCGAACAGCCGGTCGACATGCTCCCTCGTGCCTCGGAGCGGCTCGCGCATCGGCACGCGCTGCAGTGCCTCGGCCCCCGTGTCGAAGATGATCGAGTCCCACGATGCCGCGGCGATCGCGTCGGGGTAGCGCGAGATGCATCGCCCCCGGAAGTAGGCGCGGGTGTCCTCGGGTGGCTCCATGATCGCCCGCTCGACGTCCTCGTCGGAGACGAGTCGCTCGACCTGACCCGTGGCGACCAGACGGTGGTACAGCCCCTTGTCACGCCGCACGTCGTGGTACTGCAGGTCGATAAGCCGCAGCTTGGCGTCCGACCACTCGAGTCCGTCCCGCTCGCGGTAGCCGTCGAGCAGCCGGTACTTCGCGACCCAGTCCAGCTCGCCGGAGAGCTGTATCGGGTCGTCCTCGAGCCCGGTCAGGACCGCCTCCCACCGCTCGAGCACCTCGAGGTTGTCCTCCGTCGTGTCCTCCTGCTCGACGTACTTCCGTGCGCGCTCGAGGTACTCCCACTGCATCTGCACCGCCGTGAGCTTGCGGCCGTCGGCCAGGCGGACGAGCGCCGTGCACGTGAGGTCCCGGGACACGTCGTGGAGCGACGGCACCGGCGTCGCCAGCGTGAGGTCGGGGACGTCGCCATCCTCGATCAGCTTCAATACGAGCGACGTCGTCCCGAGTTTCAGCAGCGTCGCGACCTCGCACAGGTTCGCGTCACCGACGATCACGTGCAGGCGGCGGTACTTCTCGGGGTCGGCGTGTGGCTCGTCGCGCGTATTGATGATCGGACGCTTCAGGGTGGTCTCCAGGCCGACCTCGGCCTCGAAGAAGTCCGCGCGCTGTGTGACCTGGTAGCGGTCCCGAGATCGCTCGTCCCACGACGCCTCACCGCCGAGCTTCCCCGCCCCGCAGAAGATCTGCCGGCTCACGAAGAACGGCGTGAGCCCAGCGACCAGGTTCGCGAACGGCACCTGCCGGTCGACCAGGTAGTTCTCGTGCGTCCCGTACGAGTTGCCCTTGCCGTCGCTGTTGTTCTTGTAGACCGCGAGCCGCTGCGCGCCGGGCATCGTGCGGCGGACCTCGTCGAGGGAGCGTTCGAGCACGCGCTCCCCGGCCTTGTCGTGGATGACGAGTTCGCGCGGGGTCACGCACTCCGGTGTCGAGTACTCGGGGTGGGCGTGGTCGACGTAGTAACGGGCGCCGTTCGGAAGGATCACGTTCGCGAGGCCCAGATCCTCCTCGGAGGGCTCCCGCAGCTGGACCGGCTCGAACCCGCGCGCGTCGCGGAGCGGGGACTCCTGCTCGTAGTCCCAGCGGATCCGCCGAAGCGCGCCCGCGTATGTGCTGATCAGCAGCGAGGACGAGATCACCGGGTTGAACTCCGGGGACGCGACCCCGGAGATCCCGTACTCGGTCTCGGTGCCGATGACCTTGGGGATGGCCATCCGGCGACCTTACAGGTACTGGCCGGCGCTGACCCGCTCGACCTGTCTGCTCTCGCCGTCCCCGTCGCCGAGCAGGGTTCGCACGTAGACGATGCGCTCGCCCTTCTTGCCCGAGATCCGGGCCCAGTCGTCCGGGTTCGTGGTGTTCGGCAGGTCCTCGTTCTCCTTGAACTCGTCGCGGATCGCGTGCGTCAGGTCCTCGGCCTTGATCCCCTTCTCCCCCGTGGACAGGAAGCGCTTGATCGCCTCCTTCTTCGCGCGGCGCACGATGTTCTCGATCATCGCGCCCGAGTTGAAGTCCTTGAAGTACAGGATCTCCTTGTCGCCGCTCGCGTACGTGACCTCGAGGAACCGGTTGTCCTCCGCCTCCGAGTACATCCGGTCGATCGTCGACTGGATCATCCGCGCGGTCGTCACCTTCACGTCGCCGCTCGCGCGGGCGACGTCCTCGGGGTGGATCGGCACGGTCGGGTTCAGGTACTTGGCCATAATGTCGGCCGCCTGCGCGGCGTCCGGGCGCTCGATCTTGATCTTCACGTCCAGCCGCCCCGGCCGCAGGATCGCCGGGTCGATCAGGTCCTCACGGTTCGAGGCGCCGATCACGATGACGTTCTTCAGCGTCTCGACGCCATCGAGCTCGGATAGGAGCTGCGGCACGATCGTCGACTCGACGTCGCTCGAGATCCCGGTGCCGCGGGTCCGGAAGATCGAGTCCATCTCATCGAAGAACACGATGACGGGCAGCCCCTCCTCGCTCCGCTCCTTCGCTCGTTGGAAGATCTGGCGGATCTGACGTTCGGTCTCGCCGACGTACTTGTTGAGAAGCTCGGGGCCCTTGATGTTCAGGAAGTACGAGTGCGCGTCTTGGCGCCCGGTCCGCTCGCGCACCTTGTCGGCGAGCGACTTGGCCACGGCCTTGGCGATCAGCGTCTTGCCACAGCCCGGAGGCCCGTAGAGCAGGACGCCCTTCGGCGCCTCGAGCTGGTGCTCCTGGAAAAGCTCGGCGTACAGGAACGGGAGCTCGACGGCATCCCGTATCGCCTCGATCTGTCCCTCGAGCCCGCCGATGTCCTCGTAGGACACGTCGGGGACCTCCTCGAGGACGAGCTCCTCGACCTCTTCCTTGGGCAGCTTCTCGAGCGCGACGTTGGACCTCGGGTCGATCAGCAAAGGATCCCCGGCGCGGATCTGCTCGTCGAGCAGCCCGGTGCCGAGCGTGGCCACCAGCTCCTCGTCGCCGCGTCCGATCACGATCACGCGGTCGTCGCCCAACCGGTCCTTGACCTTGACCACCTCGCCCGCCCGGTCGGGC
>DATEQE010000295.1:0-3893 GCA_035272825.1 Actinomycetota bacterium | reverse complement strand
CCGAGCCCGTCCCCCCGGCCGCCGGCTTCGACGCCGACGAGCCCCACGCTCGGTTCGGGCAGGAATGCCTCGAAGATGCCGATCGCGTTGCTCCCACCGCCGACGCAGGCGACCACCGCGTCCGGGTCGCGCCCCTCGCGCTCGCGGAGCTGCACCCTGGCCTCGTCGCCGATCACGCGCTGGAGATCGCGCACGAGCGCGGGGAACGGATGGGGTCCCGCGACCGAGCCGAGGACGTAGTGCGTGTCGACCACGCTCGCCGCCCAGTCGCGCAGCGCCTCGTTGAGCGCGTCCTTGAGTGTTCGGCTTCCGGAGGTGACCGTGACGACCTCGGCGCCGAGCAGCTGCATCCGGGCGACGTTCGGCGCCTGCCGGATCGTGTCCTCCTGGCCCATATAGACGACGCACGGCAGCCCGAAGAGCGCGCACGCCGTCGCCGTCGCGACCCCGTGCATCCCCGCGCCGGTCTCGGCGATGATCCGTCCCTTCCCGAGGCGCCGGGCGAGCAGCACCTGGCCCAGCGTGTTGTTGATCTTGTGCGCGCCCGTGTGGTTCAGGTCCTCGCGCTTGAGGTAAATGCGGTACCCGGTCGCCTCCGACAACCGCGGCGCGAACGTCATCGCCGACGGCCGGCCCACGAAGTCGCGAAGCAGGGCGTCGAGCTCGCCCCGGAACACCGGGTCCCGCTTGAGCGTCCTCCAGGCCGCCGCGAGCTCGTCGAGCGCCGGGATCAGCACCTCGGGCACGTACCGGCCGCCGTAGTCGCCGAACCGCCCTCGTTCGTCGGGGAGCGTCTCGAGCGTGCTCACGCCGCACCCCGCAGAGTGCGGATCGCGGCCGCGGGATCGGGGGAGCGCATCAGCATCTCGCCCACGAGGATCGCCCCGGCGCCCGCGTCGATGGCTCGTTCGACCTGCTCACGGCCGGAGACCCCGCTCTCGAGCACCGCCAGGCGGTCCGAAGGCACTTGGGGCAGCAGGGCGAGGGCGCGGTCGACGTCGAGCTCGAGCGTCTCCAGGTCCCGCGCGTTCACGCCGATCACCGGCGCATCGGTCGCCAGCGCCTTGGCGAGATCCTCCTCCGAGTGGGTCTCGACCAGCGCGCCGAGCCCGAGGTCGGCCGCGACCGCCAGCATCCCCTTCAGCTCGAGCTCCGACAGGGCCGCGGCGATCAACAGGACGGCGTCGCTGCCCGCGGCTCGAGACTCGATCACCTGCGCGGGGTGCACCAGGAAATCCTTCCGCACTACCGGGAGGCCCACGGCGAGCCGGACCGCGCGGATGTCCGCCAGCGCGCCGTCGAACCACGTCGGCTCGGTCAGCACCGAGATCGCTGCCGCTCCCCCGTCCTCGTAGGCCCGCGCCTGGCTCGCGACGTCCGGTTCGGCGATCGCCCCGGCAGATGGCGAGGAGCGCTTGTACTCGGCGATCAGCGCCGGTCGTGTCCCTCGAAGGGCGTCCTCGAAAGGCCGTGGCGGCGGGAGGTGCATCGCGACGGCCAGCAATCCCGATTCGTCGAGCGGATCGCGTTCGAGGCGACGCCGGAGGTCGCCGACGAGGTCGGTGAGCAAGCCCATGGGGCCGCAAGTCTACGCAGGCGACGGGGCGTGCTCGAGGTCAGGCGATCGCGGCGATCGCGGCGATCGCGGTGCGGAGATCGAGCCCCTCGTACAGCGCGCGCCCGATCACGGCGCCCTCGATCCGGCCACCGAGCGCGGCGACGGCTCGCAGGTCGTCGACGCCGCGGATCCCGCCCGCCACGACGACCGGCACGGGCGTGGAATCCGCGAACGCCCAGATCCCATCGAGATCCGGACCCTCGAGCCCGCCGACCCGCCCCACCTCGGTGAACAGGTACCTGCGGACCTCGACCCGGGCCAGCCAGACGAGGACGTCCCGGAGCGGGAGCTCGAGGTCGGTGCCCCGCGGCCGCACGGTGGGCCCGTCGACCTCGATCCCGATCACGAGCCGGTCGCCGAACCGGCCCACGAGCGCCTCGGCCCGGTCGCGGTCCACCAGCGCCGCCGAACCGAGCACCACCCGCTCCGCGCCCCGCGCGAGCAGCGCGTCGACCTGCTCCGCGGTTCGGACGCCGCCGCTCGCCTGCACCGACACGCCCAGCCCGCTGACGGCGCGGAGAACGTCGCCGTTCCCGATCTCCCCCGAGCGCGCGAGATCGACGTCGACGACGTGGAGACGCGCGGCGCCGGCGTCCACGAACGCCTCCGCGGCCGCCGACGGATCGCTCCCGTACGCCGCCGCGGCGACCTCAGCCGACCCCGTGACGTAGACGAGTCGCCCCCCGGCGACGTCGAGCGCCGGGATGACCTCAAGGGGCATGGGTACGAACGCTACCCGGTGGGCGCGGGGACGCCGGACGCCGGGAGCACGACGACGTCGTCCGGTTCGAGGGGCGCCAGACGTACGGCCTCGGTGCCGAGCAGGACCCGCAGCTCGGACAGCAGGCCGGCACCCGGTTCGACGCGGAAGGTGCCGACGTCGAGCGGCCGGACCCCCTGGGACGAGTGGAACCGCACCTGGACCGGCGACGAGCCCCTGTGCGCCGCGAGCAGCTCCTTGAGCGTGGCGATCACCGTGCCGGTACAGCTCTGCGCGGTGAGATCGACCACCAACCGCCCGGCCGGTGGGCTCGGCCGCCCGCCGTCGCGGAGCTCGGGCTCGCTGATCTCGACCGCGCGAAGCTGGAGCTCTTCCCCGCGACCACGTCGGTCGGCGCGGCCCTTCACGAGCAGGATCGAGTCGTGCTCGAGCAGGTGCTGCAGGCTCTCGTACTGGCCCGGGAACACGACCACCGTGACGCCGCCGGCCAGGTCCTCGAGACGGAACTGCGCGTAGGGCTCGCCCTTCTTGGTGTACCGGCGCGAGACCGACGCGACGATCCCGGCGACCGTGACGAGATCGCCGTCGCCGAGGCCCTCGGTCTCGGCGATCTCCATGTCGGCGAGCGCCGCGAGCCGGTCCTTCACGCCGAGGAGCGGGTGGTCGGTGACGAACTGGCCGAGCACCTCCTTCTCCAGCCGCAAGAGCGTCCGGCGGTCGAACTCGTCGGCCGTGATCACGCCCTCGTCGATCTCATTCGCCGCCTGCTCGCCACCCCCGAACAGCGAGAACTGTCCCGCGGCCTCGGCCTTGCGCTCGGCCGAGATGGGGACCGAGATCTTGTCCTGGTTCTCGACGAGCCCACGCCGCCGGTACCCGAACGAGTCGAAGGCGCCTGCGTAGATCAGGCTCTCGAGCACCTTCTTGGTCAGGACCGATGGATCCACCTTGCGGCAGTAGTCGGCGAACCCGGTGAACGAGCCCTTCGTGCGTCGCGCCTCGATGATCTGCTGCACCGCGCCCGAACCCACGTTGCGCACGGCCGAGAGTCCGTAGCGGATCTTCGGCTCGCCGCTCGTCACCGGCGCGAAGTCCTGCTCGGACTCGTTCACGTCGGGGGGCAGGACCTCGAGCCCCATCAGCCGGCACGCGTTCAGGTAGAAGGGCTTGCGGTCCTTGTCGTCGCGGACGCTCGTCAGGATCGCCGACATGTACTCGACGGGGTGGTGCGCCTTGAGGTACGCCGTCTGGTACGCGATGTACCCGTAGGCGCAGGCGTGTGACGCGTTGAACCCGTAATCGGCGAACGGCTCCATCAGGTCGAACAGGTCCTGGCCGAGCCGCTCCGGGTAACCGTTGTCCACGCAGCCCTGGATGAACTTCTCGCGATGCACCATCAGCTTGGCGCGGATCTTCTTGCCCATCGCCTGGCGCAGCATGTCAGCCTCGGCCATCGAGTACCCGGCCAGCCGCACCGCGATCTGCATCACCTGCTCCTGGTACACCATGATCCCGTACGTGGAGGCGAGGATCTCCTCCAGGTCCGCGTGCGGG
>DATEQE010000294.1:0-3048 GCA_035272825.1 Actinomycetota bacterium | reverse complement strand
TCTGGGTCTCGAGCTACTTCGACGGGACGATCACGCGGATCGACCCCGCGAACGGGAAGGTCGTCGCCGAGATCACGACCGACCAGGGACCACAGATCATGGCGGAGGCCGGCGGCCTCCTCTGGGTGTCCTGCACCGACGTCGACCACGTGCAAGGGATCGATCCGGTGACCAACGAGGTCGTCGCGACGGTCGAGACGCCGGTAACGCCGGACTGGCTGGCGTTCGACGGCTCCACCCTGTGGGTGGCGACCGAGATCGGTCCCGAGCTCGCTGGCATCGATCCATCCACGCAGGATGTCGTAGCGACCGCCAGTGTCTCGGACCACGGGCTGATCAACGCGAACCAGGTCATGGTGTTCGAGGACGGCTCGCTCTGGCTGCCGATCCTCGACGACGGCGTGGTGCTGCGAGTAACCCAGCCGGCTACGTGACCGAGCCGAGCGCGACCCCGCACCGCCTGCAGTACGCGATCTTCACGGAGAGGTGTTCGCCTTCCAACGTCGTCTCCATCGCCTTGACCGCGAGCGTCTCGTCGAGCGCGGCGAAGCAGTTCGGGCACATCGGTGCATCCTCGGCAGCGGGTATGGCGGTGGGGGCGATCTCGGTGGCGAGCTCCTCCTCCATCTCGGCGCGGCCCTCGACCTTGCGAACCTCCGCGCCCGCCGCGTAGCCGGACAGGAGCTGGATCACGGTCTGGCGGACGCGGTCGAGGTCCGCCCCGAGCTTCTCGAGGACCTGCGCCGCGACGCCCTCGCCCTCGCGGATCAGGCCGAGCAGGATGTGCTCGGTCCCGATGTAGTTGTGACCGAGCTGCAACGCCTCCCGGAGCGAGAGCTCAAGGACCTTCTTGGCGCGGGGCGTGAACGGGATGTGCCCACTCGGCGTCGCCTGGCCCTGACCGATGACGTCCTCGACCTCCCGACGCACCGCGTCGAGCTTGATGTTCAGGCTGTCGAGCGCCATGGCGGCGACACCGTCCCGCTCGCGCACCAGGCCGAGCAGGATGTGCTCGGTGCCGATGTAGTTGTGGTTGAGCATCCTCGCCTCTTCTTGGGCGAGGACCACGACTCGACGGGCCCGGTCGGTGAAGCGCTCGAACACCTGATTGCAGGATAGGCCCGCCGGTCTCCGTGCCGGCGGTCGATACCGATTTGGGTATCGAGCCGTCGACGAGATCGCGGCCCACCTCGGCGAGGTAGCCGCGGCCTGTAATCCTGCTTACATTCGGGGAATACCGTGCCTGAGCAGCGCGTTGATTCGGCCGAGACGACTCTTCGAGGAGAATCCGACATGGCACAGCTCGACACCCAGATCCTGCCGCTCCTGCCTCTGACCTCGGGCGTGGTCCTGCCGGGCATGGTCGTGACCATCACGATCGAGTCCGACGAGGCCCGTCGCGCACTCGCCGCATCCGAGTCCTCGGGCGGCGAGCTCCTGCTCGTGCCCCGGATCGGCGCGAGTTACGCGAAGATCGGCACCGTCGCCAAGGTGGAGGACGTGGGCCGGCTGCGCAGCGGCCTCGAGGCCCTCGTCATCCGCGGCGTCGTTCGCGCCGTCGTCGGGACCGGCGTCGCCGGGACCGGCGAGACCACGTGGGTGCAGTTCGAACCCCGTCCCGACCCCGAGATCCCCTCCGAGCGGTCCCTCGCGCTCGCGCGCGAATACCGGGCGGTGGTGGAGAGCATCGTCGAAGCTCGCGGCGTCCCCGAGGTCGCCGACTTCCTCCGCGGCCTGTCCGACCCCGGTCAGGTCGCCGACACGGCCGGCTACTCGCCGGACCTGTCGATCGAGCGCAAGGTCGAGGTCCTCGAGACCCTCGACGTCGACCAGCGGCTGGAGAAGGTGCTGGACTGGGCCAAGGAGGTCCTGGCCGAGCTCGAGCTGAAGGACAAGATCCGCAGCGACGTCCGCGACGGCATGGAGAAGAACCAGCGCGAGTACATCCTTCGCCAGCAGATGGACGCGATCCGCAAGGAGCTCGGCGACGAGTCGGGCGAGGGGATCGTGGAGGAGTACCGCAAGAAGATCACCGACGCGAAGATGCCCGAGGGCGCGCGCAAGGAGGCCGAGCGCGAGCTCGGCCGCCTCGAGGCGATGTCCGAGCAGTCGCCGGAGTACGGCTGGATCCGCACCTACCTCGACTGGATGACCGAGATCCCGTGGGACGTCCGCACCGAGGACAACCTCGAGATCGACGCCGCGCGCGCGATCCTGGACGAGGACCACACCGGCCTGTCCGACGTGAAGGACCGGATCGTCGAGTACCTCGCGGTGCGCAAGCTGCGCCAGGAGCGCGGGCTCGGGCCCTCGTCCGGCCGGGGCTCGGGCGCGATCCTGACGCTCGTCGGGCCTCCGGGCGTCGGCAAGACGTCGCTCGGCGAGTCCGTCGCGCGGGCGCTCGGTCGCAAGTTCGTCCGGATCTCGCTCGGCGGGATCCACGACGAGGCCGAGATCCGCGGGCACCGGCGCACCTACGTCGGCGCGCTGCCGGGCCGCATCGTCCGTGCCCTCAAGGAGGCCGGCACGAAGAACCCGATCATGATGCTCGACGAGGTCGACAAGGTCGGCGCCGACTGGCGCGGCGACCCCTCGAGCGCGCTGCTCGAGGTGCTCGACCCCGCGCAGAACCACACGTTCCGCGACCACTACCTCGAGGTCGACCTCGACCTGTCCGAGGTCCTGTTCATCTCGACCGCGAACGTGTCCGAGACGATCCCGGGCCCGCTGCTCGACCGGATGGAGGTCATCCGGCTCGACGGCTACACCGAGGACGAGAAGGTCGTGATCGCGAGCGACCACCTGCTCGCGCGGCAGGAGGAGCGCAACGGCCTGCACGCGGACGAGGTCGTCGTGACCGACGACGCGCTGCGGCAGGTCGTCGCGGATTACACACGCGAGGCCGGCGTTCGCAACCTCGAGCGCGAGCTCGGCAAGGTGCTCCGCAAGGTCGCCACGAAGCTCGCGCGCGGCGACGCGCAGGCGCCGGTGACGGTCGACGTCGCCGACGTCCGCGAGCACCTCGGCCGGCCGCGGTTCTTCTTCGAG
>DATEQE010000293.1:0-3824 GCA_035272825.1 Actinomycetota bacterium | reverse complement strand
GAGCAGGTCGTGCTCGATCCGCATCACCTCCTCGGCACGCGTGGTCCCTCCGACCTGACGCTCGAGCATCTCCCGGGTGCGGTAGTAGTAGCGGAGGTAGTAGGAGGGGACGGCCCTGAGCGCTCGCATCAGCTCGAGAGGGATCTCCGCCTCCGCGCTCAGCCCCTCGAGGTCGGTCTCGAGGAGCTCGGGCAGACGGTCGACCCCGTCCACCTTCACCGCCCGAACCCAGGAGAGGTGATTCAGCCCGACGTGTTCCAGCTCCACCCGCTCGGGGTCGACCCCGAAGCGCTCGGCGAAACGGCGCTGGAAGCCGATCGCGACGTTGCACAGGCCGATCGCGCGGACGTCACGATCGAGCAGCGCCTGGGTCACCAGGCCGGTGGGGTTCGTGAAGTCGACGAACCAGCAGCCCGGCGCGCCACGGCGCGAGGCGAGCTCGGCGAGCTCGAGCACGACCGGGACGGTCCGAAGCGCCTTCGCGAACCCGCCCGCGCCGGTGGTCTCCTGCCCGATGCACCCGAAGCGCGGCGGGATCGTCTCGTCGAGCAGCCGAGCCGCCTGGCCGCCGACGCGGAGCTGCACGATCACGAACGCGGCGCCGTCGATCGCCTCGTCGCGATCGTCGGTCAGGACCGTGCGGCCGCCGAACCCCGCCCGGTCGAGCATCCGGCGCGCGAGGCCGCCCACGACCTCCAGCCGCGAGGGATCCACGTCCAGCAGCGCGAGCTCGTCGACGGGGAACCGGTCGGCCCGCCGGATGAACCCTTCGACCAGTTCGGGCGTGTAGGTGCTTCCGGCCCCCACGATCGCCACCTTCACACCCATCGTTCGGCATCGTACACTCCGGGCGATGAAATGGTTAGGAAAGTTTCCTGACTCATTCCTCGCCGAGATCGCCGGCCAGCCGGACGCCCTGCGGCGGGCCGCGCGGGCGCTCACCGAGCAGCTGGACACGATCGAAGCCGTGCGTGACGCGGGCCGGCGAACCGGGGGCGGGGTCGTCTTCACCGGCATGGGCGCCTCGTACGACGCCTGCTATCCGGCCGTGAACGAGCTCGCGGTCAACGGGGTCCTCGCGCTGCAGATCGATGCGGCGGAGCTCCTGCATTTCCGGATCCACGTCCTGTCCGCCGCCACCGTGCTGGTGATCGTGAGCCAGTCGGGCCAGAGCGCGGAGGTGGTTCGCCTGCTCGACGCGTTCGAGGACCGAGCCGAGCGGCCCGCGGTGCTCTCGGTCACGAACGGGCTCGCGAACCCGCTCGCCGAGCGAGCCGACCTGCGACTGGACACTCGAGCGGGGACGGAGCAGGGTCCCTCCACGATGACGTTCGCGGCCTCGCTCGTGCAGCTGGCGGCGGTCGCCGGCGCATTGTCCGGGCGGTCGGACGTGGATCCCGTCGGGCGTGCGACGACGGCGGCCCGTGAGGCCTCCGACGCCGTGGAGACCGTGCTGGACACCGTGGAGACCGTGCTGGAGGACGAGACCCTGGCTGCCCGGATCGCCGACGTCGCGGACCACGACACACTCGTCGTGCTGGCGAGGGGTCCGGCTCGGGCGGCGGCCGAGATGGGTGCGCTCACGCTGAAGGAATGCGGCGTCACGGCCGAGTCTTACGAGACCGCCGCGTTCCGACACGGCCCGTTCGAGCTCGCCGGTCCCGCGCTGGGCGCCATCGTCGTGGCGACCGAGCCCGAGACCCTCGCGCTCGACCTGGGGCTCGCCGCCGACCTCCTCGAGGCGGGCGCCTCGGTCGTGGTGCTGTCGTCGGGGAGCGATGTGCCCGATGGGGCGCTCGGGGTGCGGATCCCTTCGGTGGACCGCCTGCTCTCGTCCGCGGTCTCCATCGTGCCGATCCAGCTGCTCGCGTGGCGGCTCGCGAACGCGCGGGGACGCGTCCCCGGCGCGTACACGAGGTCCTCGAAGGTGACGACCCGTGAATGACGGTCCACGGGTCGCGCTGACGTTCGACGCCGAGCACCCGGATCGACCATCCGCCGCGCCGGGCGGCACCGAGCGCATCCTGGATGCGCTCGGCCGATCGCAGGCCCGGGCGACGTTCTTCGTGCAGGCCCGGTGGGCGATGGCGAACCCAAGCCTCGTCCGCCGGATCGCCGATGAGGGACACCTGATCGGCAACCACTCCACGTACCACGCTCGCATGACACTGCTATCGGACGACGGTCTGCGCGCCGACGTCCGCCAGGCGGGCGAGACGATCGCCGAGCTCGCGGGCGTCGATCCGAGACCGTGGTTCCGCTGCCCGTTCGGTGACGGGCACGATGACGAGCGGGTGCTGCACGCGCTCGAGGAGCTCGGCTACCGGAACGTCCACTGGCACGTCGAGTCCGAGGACTGGGAACCCTGGCGGACCGCGCGCGAGATCGGCGGCGACACCGTCTCGGGCGCGATGCAGCATGGTGACGGGGCGGTGGTCCTCCTGCACACGTGGCCTCTCGCGACCGCCGACGCCGTGCCGGTCGCGCTCGTGGGCTTCGAGCGAGCCGGTGTCCGCTTCGCGGCGATCGACGAACTGGAGGCGCTCCCGTGAGCCGGGCGGCCCTACTCGCGGTCGACGGGGGTGGCTCGAAGGTGGACGCCGTCGTCGTGGCCCGGGACGGCGCGCTGCTCGGCACCGCCAGGGTGGGGCCGTCCGACGGCGCTCGCGCGAAGGGTGAGCTCGCACCCGTCGTGTCGGCCGTCGAGGCGGCCTCTCGGAGCGCGGGCGCCGATCCCGGGCAGCAGCCCGTCGCCTCCCTAGGCGTCTTCTGCCTCGCCGGCGCGGACCTGCCCTCGGACGAACGCTCGATCCTTCGCCGGGTCGAGCAGCACGGTTGGACCAGCGAGACGGTGCTTCGCAACGACACGTTCGCCGTCCTGCGTGCGGGGACCGACCGGACATGGGGTGTCGGTGTCGTCTGCGGCTTCGGCACCAACTGCTCGGCCGTCGCGCCGGACGGCAGGACCTACCGCTTCCCGGCGCTCGGCTGGATCGCCGGCGACTGGGGCGGCGGCTCCGACATCGGCGAGGCGGCCCTGTGGCACGCGGTGAGGTCGGAGGACGGACGAGGGCGCCGCACGGCCCTGGCGTCCCGCGTGGCCGTCCACTTCGGGTTCCGACGACCCCGGCAGGTGATGCAGGCGATGTACTTCGGCCGGTTGGCCGAGAGCCGGGTCGCCGAGCTGCCCCCGCTCGTGTTCGCTGCGGCGGCCGAGGGGGATGCGGTCGCGACGTCGATCGTCGACCGTCAGGCGGACGAGATCGTCGCGATGGCGGGGACGGCCATCCGCCGGCTCCGGATGACGAAGCTCGACGTCCACGTCGTCCTGGGTGGCGGGATCTTCCGCAATCGGTTCGCGCCGTTCTTCGAGCGGATCGACGACGGGATCCGGGAGATCGCACCCACCGCCTCCCTGAACGTCCTCGAGGCACCCCCCGTCCTGGGCGCGGCGCTGCTGGGGCTGGACCGCCTAGGGGCGAACGGCCGAGCGAAGGCTCGGCTGCAGGCTGCCTTGACCGACGCTTCCCTCGACCACAGACTCGAACGCGGGGAGCGGGGGTAACCATGGCGAGGATCGTGCTCGACGGGGTGACGAAGGTGTTCGGCGCCGACGTCGTGGCCGTCGACGACGTGTCGCTCGAGATCGGGGATGGCGAATTCATGGTCCTCGTCGGTCCGTCGGGGTGCGGCAAGTCCACGATCCTGCGGATCCTCGCCGGTCTCGAGGAGGTGACGGCCGGCGAGGTGTTCATCGACGATCGGCAGGTCACGGACCTTCCCCCCAAGGCCCGCGACATCGCGATGGTGTTCCAGAACTACGC
>DATEQE010000292.1:0-6528 GCA_035272825.1 Actinomycetota bacterium | reverse complement strand
GCGCCGGGACGGTCGACCACTTCGGTCTCCACGGCCGGGTCGACGTGCAGGTTGGCACGCTCTCGAAGGCGATCGGCGTGCTGGGTGGGTTCATCGCGGGGCCGCACGAGCTGATCGAGTGGCTGCAGAACCGGGGCCGGCCCTACCTGTTCTCGACGAGCGCGCCGCCAGCGGTGGTCGCGGCGTGTATCGAGGCGCTCGACATCATCGAGGACGAGCCCGAGCGGCTCGATCGTTTGTGGTCGAACACACGATCGTTCAAGGCGGGGCTGCACGAGCTCGGGTTCGATACGGGGGCGAGCGAGACACCGATCACCCCGGTGATCACGGGCGACGAGGAGCGGACGCAGGCGTTCGCGCGGCGGCTGTTCGAGGAGGGCGTGTTCTGCCCCGCGATCGTGTTCCCCACCGTCGGGAAGGGGAGCGCCCGGGTTCGGACGATCGTGACCGCCGATCACACGGAGGCGGACCTGGCCGAGGCCCTCGAGGTGTTCGGTCGGGTCGGCGAGGAGCTGGGGCTGCGCTAGCGGGTCGGCCCTAGGCGGTGCCGTCGACCCCTGCCCGGATCCCGCGGATCATCAGATCCAGCCCGAAGTCGAACTGCTGGTCCGTCGTGCAGTCCGCGAAGTACGGGAAGCACTCCATCACGTTGACGAGCCCGGAGCCCTGCAGCGCGTCGATGGCGAGTTCGTGCTCCCGCGCGTGATCGTCGTCGTTCCCGAGCATCAGTCCCTGCTCCATCATCACGAAGCCCAGGATGTAGCCTCCGAGGGCGTTGAACGCCTGGGCCGCGTCACGGGTCGAGAGTCCGGCGCGCCGCAACACCCCCAGCGCGGAGTCCATGGCTCGGTACGTCGCGAGGCCCTCGAGCGGCTTGTGCCGTTCCGCGAGCAGCTGGCAGACGCTCGGATGGAGGCCGAGAAGCCGCCGCCACTCCCGCGCCATCTCGCGGGCATCCTCGGCCCAGTGGCCGGTTGAGGGGGGAAACTCGAACTCGTTCATCACGCGTTCGGTGACGCCCTCGAGGATGTCGTCCTTGTCCTCGACGTGGTTGTACAGCGACATCGCCTCGACGCCGAGCTCCCGCCCGATGCGGCGCATCGTGACCGCCTCGAGCCCCTCGCCGTCCATCACCCGGAGCGCGGCTTCGATGATCCGGTCGCGGCTCAGTCGCTCGCGGGGTGGAGCTTCCTCGATGACCTCGGTCTTGGTCCGCATGTTCATCCACCGTCCATATCGGTCAGGCAATCTTTCGGATTCGGGAAGCGGTTGCCGCTCCCCGGGGTTGACACCTTACATCGTACTCCTATACTTCGTACGTTGTAAGCATATGACGTAAGTAGGTGGAGGGCAAGAATTCCGACACGAGGGGCAGGGAGGATCGGATGAGGCTGAATCCGGAATCGATCGCACGGGCGAGCAGCAGGCACCCATGGCGCACGGTGGGCGTGTGGCTCGTGATCTTCGTGCTGGCGGGAGCATCCAGCTCGGCGCTGCTCGGGTCCGCCCTCACGACCGACATCGACTTCACGAACACGCCCGAGGCCAAGGAGGCGCAGCAGATCCTGGAGCAACGCCGCCTCGAGCAGGACCTGGTGACCGAGAACTGGGTGATCGCCGGTCCCGATGAGGGCGCGGTCGAGGATCCCGCCTTCGTCGAGGACGTGAACTCGGTCCTGCAGGACCTGAACGCGTTGGGCAAGGACGTCGTCACCTACGCCCCGCCCGCGTTCCCGCTGCCCGCCGACGTCGCTCAGGACTCCGAGACGGCACCGATGGGACCGATCCCATCCGAGAACGGACAGGCGGTCCTGTTCACGGTCATCATGACGGGAAACGTCGACGATGCGGCCGATCATGTGGACGAGGTCGGGAAGATCCGCGAGGAGGCGAGCACCGGCGGCGTTCAGGCGTTCATCCTCGGCGACGCCACGTCCACCGAGGACTTCAAGAAGATCTCCGAGGAGGACCTGCGCTTCGGTGAGTCGATCGGGATCGTCGCCGCGATCATCGTGTTGATCGTGGTGTTCGGGGCGCTCATCGCGGGCGTCACGCCGATCATCATGGCCGTCTTCGCGATCTCCGTGACCCTGGGGATCGTGGCTCTGATCGGGCAGATCTGGAAGTTCACCTTCTTCGCCCCCAACCTCATCTCGATGATGGGTCTGGCGGTGGGGATCGACTACTCGCTGTTCATCGTGTCGCGGTACCGCGAGGAGCGGCGCAAGGGTGAGGACAAGGTCCATGCCATCGGGCGCTCCGGTGCCACGGCGAACCGCGCGGTCTTCTTCAGCGGCATGACGGTGGTGATCGCCCTCTCGGGCATGCTGCTCGTCCCCACGACGATCTTCCGCGGCCTCGCGGGCGGGGCCATCATCGTGGTGCTGGTCTCGGTCGCCGCGTCGATGACGCTCCTGCCGGCGGTCCTGAATCTCCTGGGAACCCCCGCCAAGCGTGTGGGATCGGACTGGCTCGATTGGCCGTGGATGTCCAGGACCGCGAACGCGCTCTCGCTCCTGGGCATGATCGTGGTGGCGAGTGTCGTCGCGACGATCGCGTCCGCGGTCGGAGCTCCCAACGGACTTGTCGCCGTGGCCGGGCTCATCGGGTTCGTCGCGGCGGCCGTCGGTCTGACGCGTTGGCTGCGCCGGGATGCATCGTGGCTGTCCCGTCGCATCCGGCACGAGCAGATCGAGCAGGGCCGGCCGGGCGGCTTCTGGGACCGTGCGAGTCGTGCGGTCATGGCGCGGCCGGTGATCAGTTTGCTGCTCTCCGCGAGCTTCCTGATCGTCCTGTCGCTCCCCTTCTGGTTCCAGGCCCACCCCGAGGACGATGGCCGCGGGATCAAGCAGGGGCTGTCCGGTATCACGACGCTCCCGGACGACATCCAGACCAAGCAGGCGTTCCTGGCCCTGGTCAAGTACTTCCCGAAGGCGGGGGCGAACGCGCCCGCTCAGGTGGTGATCCTCGGCAGCCCGGACGATCCGCAGGTGCAGCAGGGGATCGAGACGCTGACCGCCGAGGTCGCCGACGACCCGAGCCTGGGCGCCCCGGCGGAGCCGCGCGCGAGCGAGGACGGGAGCGTCACGCTCCTCGACATCCCGCTCGCCGGCGAGGCGACGGACGTGCAAAGCGAGGCGGCGGTCGAGGCGATCCGCGACCTGCGTGGGACGTACGTCCCCGAGGCGTTCGGCGGTACGGGCGTCCGGGTCCTGGTAGGGGGCGACACCGCGTTCATCACCGACTTCTTCGACGTCTCGAGCGACTACACCCCGCTCATCATCGTGATCGTGCTGAGCCTGTCGTTCATCCTGCTGACGGTGGTGTTCCGGTCGCTCGTGGTTCCCGCCAAGGCGATCGTGATGAACCTGCTCTCCGTCGGAGCCGCGTACGGTGCGATCGTCCTGGTGTTCCAGAAGGGCGGTCCGGCGATCGGCAAGACGATCGCGGACGCGTTCGGGTTCCAGCAGACCGACGCGATCGAGGCGTGGCTCCCCCTGTTCCTGTTCTCGATCCTGTTCGGCTTGTCGATGGACTACCACGTGTTCCTCCTCACGAGGATCCGAGAGGAGTACGACAAGTCGCGCGACAACGCCGAGGCGGTCACGTACGGGTTGCGGACGACCGGTGGGATCATCACCGGAGCCGCAATCATCATGGTGGCGGTCTTCGCCGGGTTCGCGGCCGGCAGGCTGACGGCGCTGGAGGAGATGGGGTTCGGGCTCGCGATCGCGGTGCTGATCGACGCCACGATCGTTCGGTCGATCCTGGTCCCGTCGGCGATGAAGCTCCTCGGCGATCGCAACTGGTACCTGCCCAAGTGGCTGCAGTGGCTGCCCGACCTCGATGTCGAGGGCCACGTGGAGGCCCAGCGGCCGGTGTTGGTCCCTGAGGCGCAGCCCGTGGGCGTCAGAGACGAAGCCTGATCCCGGTCGTCGAGAGAAGAGGAAGGGGCCCTCCATGCGAGGGCCCCTTCCTCGTTGATAGGGTCCGGCGCCATGGAGCAGCCGGGTCCGTCCGACGCCGCCGAAGAGCCGGAGGCGGCTTCCGTCGAGGACCTGCAGGACCTGGAGCTTCGCCGCGAGCGCGATGCACTCCGCGCGTCGCTCGGACGCGTGGGGGCGTGGAGCTTCGCGCTGGAGACGATGCCCGCGGCCGAGGAGCGAGACGCCGCGGCCCAGATCGAGTCCTTGGGCTATCGCGCGATCTGGGTCCCGGAGGCGGTGGACAGCCGCGAGGCGTTCGCCCACGCGGGCTGGCTCCTGGCGAGCACCGAGCGCGCGATCGTCGCCACCGGGATCGCGAGCATCTGGGCTCGAGACCCGACCGCAATGGCCAACGGCTGGCGGATGCTCTCGGACGCGCATCCGGGGCGGTTCCTCCTGGGGATCGGGGTGAGCCACCAGGGGTCGGTCGCGCGCCGCGGCGCCGTGTACGAGCGCCCGCTCTCGGCGATGCGTGAGTACCTGGACGCGATGGACCGCGCCTCATCGACGGCGCCCGAACCGGAAGTGGCTCCGCGCCTCGTGCTGGCGGCCCTCGGGCCCCGGATGCTCGAGCTCGGCGCCGAGCGCGCCCATGGCGTCCACCCGTACTTCGTCCCCGTCGAGCACACGGCGTTCGCCAGACAGCGCCTCGGCCCTGGCCCCGTCCTCGCGGTGGAGCAGACGGTCGTGGTCGAGAGCGATCCGTCGCAGGCGCGCGATATCGCTCGTGGGTTCGCCCTGGACTACCTGCAGACCGAGAACTACGCGCGGAACCTGCGGCGCATGGGATGGACCGACGCCGACCTGCGCGGCCAGGGCAGCGACGCGCTGATCGACGCGGTCGTGGCCTGGGGCGACGTGGATCGGGTCGCGGTGCGCGTTCGCCAGCACCTGGACGCGGGGGCGGACCACGTCTGCGTCCAGGTGGTGGGCGAGGACGAGCTCGATCCCTGTCTGCCGGCGCTCCGGGAGCTCGCGCCCGCGTTGCTCGAGCTTTAGGTCAGCGGGCCTTCAGGCGCGCCTGCACCGCGTCGCTGCGCAGCTCGCGAAGCACGTCGCGCCCGATCCACCGCGAGGCCCGGCCGTCGTTCCGCCCGATCTGCTCGGCGGTTCGGATCGCCTTGGCGTTCAGCGCGGGGCTGCGCTTGCCGATCGACCGGAGCGCCCACGAGATCCCCTTCCTCACGTAGGTCCGGTCGTCCGTGGAAGACTCGCGGATCGTGGGCAGGAGCGCAGCGAACGACCGGTCGGGCAGGTCCTTGCGGTGCGTAGACGACCACGCCATCAGCGCGAAGCCCGCGCGCTTCTCGAACTCCGGCTCGCGTGCGCTCCACTCGACCGCCTTGTCCAGCGCGAACGGCGTGCGGTCGAACAGGTTGCCGCAGACCGCGTCGCACACGTCCCACGAGTCCAGGACGGAGACCCAGGCGTCCATCTGCGCCTCGGTGACAAGCGTAGGGTCGTCGACCAGCGAGGCCAGGATGCGCGCCTCGCGGACGCCCGAGGCCCACAGGGCGGCGGCGAGCTCGTGGTCGGGCGGGTGGCCGCGCGCGAGGTGTCGGAGTTCGGTGACGGTGACGCCGACCGCGTGGTCCGTTCGGATCCCGTATCGCGCCATCCCCTCGAGGCGGGAAGGATCACTCATCTCCTCGAGCGTCTGAAGGACGTCGCGGGCCGTTCGGGCGGCGCCCGGCGCCGGCGGGATGGTGGGCGCCCCTGTGTTACCGGCCGTTGCCCAGCTGCCCGGCGGGGGGACCGGGAGGCTGCTGGTGGCCGATGTCGTACGCTTCGCCTCTGCGCCGGGACTGGTCCACCCGGATCTGAAAGTCACGCTGGAACGCGCGCATCCGCCGCTTGGCGTACCAGGCGCCGATCCAGGCGAGCAGCACGACGGTCAAGACCAGCGACAGAACGATCACCAGGGTGGCCTTCAGCACAGCGCCGAGCACGCCGGCCATCGCCGCGAGCAGCAGCAGGATCAGGATGAAGAGCGCCATCGCCCCTCCATCCTACGGGCGCCGCCCGCAAACGTTCGGGGGTCGCGATCGAACCGGGCGATGCGCCGGACCACGGCTTCGGGGCGCTGGAGCGGCAGGTCGTGGATCCCCTCGATCCACTCGAACGTTATCGGCGACCCGATCGCCCGGACGCGGCGCGCGGCGTCGGCCTTCGCTCGCGCGAGATCCGCCTGGTCGGATGCGACGGCGCGCGTCCGGGCCGCCAGGACGAGCGTCGGCACGCGGACCCGGCGCAGCAGCAGGTCCGTGTCCTGCGCCCACAAGGCGTGGAGGATCTTCAGGTGGTTCGCGCGCGCGAGGCGTGGGTGGACCCTCCCGTGTCCGTCGACCCGGACCAGCGAAAGGACGACCGACTCGATCTCCGGCGTACGCGCCAAGCCGGTGTGCTCGGGGATCCCGGACACGAATGTCTCGACCGGGATCCCGCCGAATGCCGGCGGGGAGAGCACCCGCTTCGCGGTACGCCAGTCGAACCGATCCCGCATCGAGGAGAAGCCACCGTCCAGCAGGATCGCCCCGGACAC
>DATEQE010000291.1:0-7416 GCA_035272825.1 Actinomycetota bacterium | reverse complement strand
GCCGGTGCGTGGGCGGTCCAGGTCGGCACGGCGCTGCTGGTCGACCCCTCGGTCCACGTCGACATCGCGCAGGGGATCCTGGGGTACCTCCGCGAGAAAGGGCTCGCCTCGCCCGACGAGCTGCGCGGCCGCGTTCGGGTCCCCGACGCGGGGAACGGGTCGCCGTGATCCCGCGCCCGGACAACCCACTCATCGTCGCGCTCGACGTCTCGGAGGTCGACGCGGCCGAGACGATGGCCCGGAGGCTCGACGGCGAGGCCGGGATCCTCAAGGTCGGGCTCGAGCTGTTCGCGGCAGATGGTCCCGAGGCCGTGTCGCGGATGCGAGCGTTCGCGCCGGTGTTCCTCGACGTGAAGCTGCACGACATCCCGACCACGGTCGAGGGCGCGGCGCGCAACTGCGCCCGGCTCGGGGTGGCGATGCTCACGGTCCACGCGCTGGGGGGAGAGGCCATGGTCGCGGCCGCGGTCCGCGGCGCTGCCAAGGGCGCCGATGAGGCGGGGCATGCGGCCCCGGTGGTCCTGGCCGTGACGGTGCTCTCGAGCCTCGCCGGGGAGGGGCTCGCCTCGGCGCCGTCGCTCGCCTTCGAGGCGGTCGCGGCGGGTGCGGACGGCGTGGTCGTGTCCGGCGAGGACGTCGCGCCGGTCCGCGAGGTGCTCGGCTCGGCGGCGTGCCTCGTCGTCCCCGGCATCCGGCCGGCCGGCTCGAACGGTCACGATCAGGTCCGCATCCTCACACCGGAGGAAGCGGTCGAACGTGGCGCCGACTACCTCGTCGTCGGCCGGCCGATCACGGGATCGACGGACCCGGCGGGTGTCGCGCGCGCGATCCTCGCGACGGTTCGCTGACGGCGCCCGCCCATCGGAAACCTGCAGGTAGAGCGCATGAGTCGCGTTGATGCCCTCGTGGGGCCGTGGCTATACTCGCGGACTTCCGGCCCCCGAGCGAAGGAGTGGTGTGATGCCCCTACCCGTCCTGACCGATGAACAGCGCAAGCAGGCCCTGGAGAAGGCCGCGATCGCGCGGAAGAAGCGCGCCGAGCTGAAGGGTCAGCTGAAGTCCGGCAAGCTCATGCTGAGGGACGTGCTGTCCAGACAGGACGACGACACGGTGGGCAAGATGAAGGTCTCCACCGTCCTCGAGTCGCTCCCGGGTGTGGGGAAGGTCCGGGCGCGCAAGATCATGGAGCGTCTGGACATCTCCGCCAGCCGACGGGTCCGGGGTCTCGGCGCGAAGCAGCGCGAGTCGCTCCTGGGCGAGTTCGCGAAGAAGTAGCCACCGCTGGCCGCCGGGCTCGGGAGGCTGTTCGTCGTCGCCGGACCCTCCGGGGTCGGCAAGGGGACCGTCGTCCGCCTGGTCCGCGAGCGGACCCCCGCGATCCACCTCTCGGTCTCGGCCACGACGCGCGCCCCCCGATCGGGCGAGCGCGAGGGCGTCGACTACCGGTTCGTGTCCGAGGACGCCTTCGATCGGATGATCGAGGCAGGCGAGCTGCTCGAGTGGGAGGAGATCTTCGGGCACCGCTCGGGCACGCCGGCCGAGCCGGTCCGCCGGGCGCTCGGGGCCGGGATCGACGTCCTCCTCGAGCTCGACGTGACAGGGGCCAGGCACGTGCGCGAGGTGATGCCCCGGGCGGTGCTGATCCTGCTCGAGCCACCGACGATGGAGGAGCTCGAGCGTCGGCTGCGTTCGAGAGGCACCGAGACGGAGGAGGGTCTGGCTCGGCGACTGGCGAAGGCCGATCGGGAGCTCGAGCAGCGCGAGGCGTTCGACGCCGTGATCGTGAACGACGACGCCGAGCGAGCCGCCGACGAGGTCGCTGCTATCATCGATGCGTCTCCGCAGGTAGATGGCCTGCTCGGGGCCACCCCAGGAGAAAAGGCCAAAGGAAAGGCCAAAGGAAAGGCCAAGGGAAAGGCCAAGGGAAAGGCCAAGGGAAAGGAAGGATCCTCGAACCCATGATCGAGCCCAAGATCGACGACCTGCTCGCCCAGGTCGACTCCAAGTACACGCTCGTGACGCTGTCGGCCAAGCGCGCCCGCGAGATCAACTCCTATTACAACCAGCTAGGCGAGGGCCGCGCCGAGTTCGTGCCGCCCTTGGTCGAGACCGGGTTGCGGAACAAGCCGCTGTCGATCGCGCTCGAGGAGATCGCCGAGGGGAAGATCACCGCCGAGCGGCCGGACGGGGTCGGCATCAAGTAACCGATCGACCCAGGCCCCCGAAACGTCGGGGGCGAAGGAGACCCGCGTGACGACCGAGCGCTCCGCCCTCCGCTCCGTCCTTGGGGGCCGTCGCGTGCTCCTCGGCGTCACCGGTGGGATCGCCGCCTACAAGGCGTGCATCCTGGTGCGGCTCCTCCGCCTGCGGGGCGCCTCCGTCCGGGTCGTGATGACCCGTTCGGCGGAACGGTTCGTCGGCCCGGCGACCTTCGCGGCACTCTCGGATCACCGCGTCTACACCGACCTGTTCGAGGCGCCCGGCGTCGTCCTGCACGTCCGGCTCGCCCACGAGGCCGACGTCGCCGTCGTCGCGCCGGCCACGGCGAACGTGATCGCCAAGCTCGCGCAGGGCATCGCGGACGATCTGCTCACGTCGACGTTGCTCGAGGCCGGCTGCCCGCTCGTCCTCGCGCCGGCGATGCACACGGGGATGTGGGAGCACCCGGCGACGCAGGCCAACGTGACCGCCCTGTCGTCGCGGGGGGCTCGCATCGTCGGGCCGGCGCACGGGTCGCTGGCCGCCGGCGACGAGGGGACGGGCCGCATGACCGAGCCCGAGGGCATCCTGCGGGCGATCGAGGATGCGCTCGCCGCGGCGGGCGATCTCGCCGGCACACGCATCGTCGTGACGGCCGGACCGACGTGGGAGCCGATCGACCCCGTCCGATTCGTGGGGAACCGTTCGACGGGCAAGATGGGGTTCGCCGTCGCCGCGGAGGCGTTCGGACGCGGGGCCGCGGTCACGCTGGTGGTCGGCCCCGGCACGGTCGAGCCCCCCGCGGGCCCCACCCTGGTGCGCGTGACCACCGCGGACGAGATGCGCCGTGCCGTGCTCGACGCCGCCGAGGAGGCCGACGCGGTCGTGATGGCGGCGGCCGTCGCCGATTTCCGGCCCGAGACCGCGTCCGACGCCAAGATCAAGAAGGACCAGGGTCCGCCGCAGGTCCGCCTCGTTCCCACCCCCGACATCCTCGCGGAGCTCGGCTCGGCCGGGGGCACCGTCCTGGTGGGCTTCGCGGCCGAGACCGAGGACGTCGAGGCCTTCGGGCGCGAGAAGTTGCGGCGCAAGGGCGTGCAGCTGTTGGTGGCGAATGAGGTGGGGCGCGAAGGCACGGGGTTCGGTTCTGATACGGATCGCGCCGCGATCCTGGCCGTCGACGGCGAGGACGTCGGCATGCGCGAGTGGACCAAGCCCGAGCTGGCGTCCGCGATCTGCGACCGCCTCGCCAAGCTGCTCACCGTCTAGCGCCCGGCCCGTCGCGACCCCCCGGACCGATCCCGTACCGCGTGCGAGGCCGTCCGAGACCGCTGCTATGCTCGCCCGCGATGAGCCGGGCCTACCTTTTCTCCTCCGAATCGGTGACCGAGGGCCACCCCGACAAGCTCGCCGACCGGATCTCCGACGCGGTCCTGGACGCGATACTCGCGGTTGACCCCGAGTGCCGGGTCGCCTGCGAGACGCTCGTGACCACCGGCCTGGTGATGGTCGCCGGCGAGATTTCCACCTCGGAGTACATCGACATCCCCGCCGTCGTGCGCCGGACGGTCACCGAGATCGGATACACCGACGCCAACTTCGGGATCGACGGCGACACCTGCGGCGTGATCACGTCGATCCAGGAACAGTCCGGCGACATCGCGCGCGGCGTCGACCAGGCGCTCGAGCACCGGGAGGGCAGTTCGGTCCACGAGCTCGACGCCCTCGGGGCGGGGGACCAGGGGATGATGTTCGGGTACGCCTGCCGCGAGACCGACGAGCTGATGCCGCTGCCGATCGCGATGGCGCACCGGTTGGCCAAGCGGCTGGCCGACGTGCGCAAGGCAAGCGTGCTCCCCTACCTGCGGCCGGACGGGAAGAGCCAGGTCACGGTGGCGTACGAAGGGACAACCGCCAAGAGGGTCGACACGGTGGTGATCAGCGCGCAGCACCGCGAGGAGGTCGACGTCGAGACCCTCCTCGCGCCCGATGTCCGCTCCGAGGTGATCGACCCGGTGTTGCGCGAGTTCGAGCTCGACGCGGACGGCGTTCGGATCCTCGTCAACCCGACGGGGCGGTTCGAGATCGGCGGGCCCAAGGCCGACACCGGGCTGACCGGCCGCAAGATCATCGTCGACAGCTACGGAGGGATGGCGCCGCACGGCGGCGGCTGCTTCTCGGGCAAGGACCCGACGAAGGTCGATCGCTCCGCGGCATACATGGCGCGCTACGTGGCGAAGAACCTCGTGGCCGCGGGCGCGGCGGAGCGGCTGCAGATCCAGGTCGCGTACGCGATCGGGACGGCCAGACCGCTCTCGCTCGCGGTCGACACGTTCGGGACGGAACAGGTCGACCCCGGCCGCCTCGTGGACGTCGTGTGGGAGGCGTTCGACTTCCGGCCGGCCGCGATCATCCGGACCTTGGACCTGCGTCGCCCGATCTACGAGGACACGGCCGCGTACGGCCACTTCGGCCGCAAGGAGTTCCCCTGGGAGGCGACCGACCGCGCGGATGAGCTCCACCGCGCGCTCGGGTAGCGCGACGTCCCGGTTCGTCCCGAGGGCACCGCGCGAGACGCCGATGCGTGTCCTGTCGGGCCCCGTCACCGTCTGCATCGACCGGCCGCTGCTCGCGCTCGACCGTCCGTTCACGTACGACCTGCCCGAGGAGCTCGGCGCCGGGGTCGGGTCCGTGGTGCAGGTCCCGTTCCACGGCCGCGCCACCCGCGCGTGGGTGCTCGGCGCCACAGACGACGTGCCCGAGCGGACGCTCCGGGTCCGCAAGCTCGTCTCGGCGGTCCGATCCTTCGACGAACGCTCGCTCGCGCTGTTCCGCGCGATGAGCGAGCGGTACGTCGCGCCGCTCGCGACCGTGATCGGCCGAGCGGTGCCCCCGCGCGTCGCCTCGGAGGAGACCTCGCCCGGGACCCTGCCGCCGCGGGGGGGTCCTCTGCGGACGCCGCGGAGCTCACCCATCGAGGCCTACCGGGACGGCCCGCGGCTGCTGGAGGCGCTTCGGGCGAGGCGGGGCGCATTCGTGGTCCGGCCCGCGCCCTCCGACGAGGCGGACGTCGCCGTGACCTGTGTCGCGGCGACGCTCGCCGCCGGGTTCACGGCGATCGTGATCGTGCCGGACGCGGACCCGGTGCCCGCGACCGCGGCGGCGGTCGTCGACACGTTCGGGGACGATGCGGTGTTGTTCCTCGGGGGGGACAAGCGCGTCCGGTACCGCACCTGGCTCGAGATCGCCGCCGGCCGCTACCGCGTGGTGGTGGGCACGCGTCCCGCGGTGTTCGCGCCGCTGGCCGACCTGGGACTGCTCTACGTGCATCGCGAGGGTCACCCGCAGCACCGGGACGAACGCTCGCCGTCCTACCACGTCCGAGACGTCGCCCGGATGCGGGCCGAGATCGTGGGGGCCGTGAGCGTCCTGAGCGCGTTCTGCCCCTCCCTCGAGGCCACGGTCCGAGACCATGTCCTCGTCGAGCCGGTCGTCCGGCCGTGGGCGCCCGTCGAGGTCGTCCGGCCCGGTCCCGAGGGCCGCTCGCCCCGCCTGATCCGGGCGCTTCGCTCGGCCACGCGCGCGTTCGTGTTCGAGCCGCTCCGTGGGTATGGGGTCGCCAGGGTCTGCAGGTCCTGCGGGGAACCGGCCGCGTGCGCCTCGTGCCTCGGCATGCTCCGGCTCGAACGCGGCAGCCTCCGGTGCGTGGTGTGCGAGGCGGCCGGGCGGTGCGCGTCCTGCGGGGCGACCGACTTCGGCATCGCGCGTCGCGGTGCCGAACGGGTCGAGGAGTGGGCCCGCAGCGTCGCCCTCGTGCCGGTGTCGTTGATCGGTCGCGACGACCCACCTCGCGCGCCGATCGAACGCGAGGTGCTGGTGGGCGGCGTCGACGCGCTGAAGGACGTGGGCTCTCCGGGCCTGGACCTCGTGGCGATCCTGCACGCCGACGCCTCGCTCCGTCGGCCCGGCGTGGACGCTCGGGAGCGCGTGCTCGTGACGTGGTTCGAGGCGGCGGCCTGGGCCCGTCCGGACGGACGGGTCATCGTGCAGACCGACGCCCCGAACGACCCCGCGGTCCAGGCCCTCGTCTCGGGACGACCCGACCGGTTCCGACGTGCCGAGGCCCCGCGCCGGGCCGAGGCTGGGTTCCCTGTGGGGTCGCCCGTGTTCCGCGTGACCGGCGGCGCCGAGCTCGACCGCGAGCTGGTGGCGCTCGAACCCGGGACGTTGCTCTCATCGAACGTCGGTGGGGCGACGATATGCTTGGTCGCGCTCGATGCGGCCCGCGTCCCCGGTTTCGGCGCCCAGATGCGCCGGCTCGCGGCGGCGGGGATCGTCACCCGGGTCGAGGCCGAGCCGCACCTGTGAGCGGCGGACCCGCTTCGGTGGGGGAGAACATCGTGACCGTGATGCAGATCCGAACGCTCGGCGACCCCGTGCTCCGCGAGACGGCCTCGCGGGTCGAGGTGTTCGACGACGCGCTCCATCGGCTCGTCGACGACATGCTCGAGACGATGTACGCGGCGCCCGGTGTCGGTCTGGCCGGGAACCAGGTGGGTCTGCGGATGGCGTGCTTCGTCTACGACGATCGCGAGGGACACGCCGGTTTCGTCGCGAATCCCCGGCTCTCCGAACCGGAGGGCGAGGAGACGCTCGAGGAGGGATGCCTGTCGATCCCGGGTCCGTACCACCCGACGGTCCGCGCCGCGCGGGTCCGCCTGGCGGGAGCCGATCTCGACGGCGAACCGCTCGGCATCGTGGCGGAGGGTCTCCTGGCGCGGATCTTCCAGCACGAGACCGACCACCTGAACGGGATGCTCTACATCGACCGTCTCGACGACGCGGGCCGGCGTGACGTGATGCGCCAGCTCCGCGAGTTCGAAGTGCAACGCTCCGAACCCTGAGCGGTCGACCTCCGAAAGCGCGTGCGGGCCCGCGTATCCTCCCACCCGTGGTCCGCTCGCTCCGCATCGCGTTCCTCGGCAACGACCGATGGTCGGTGCCCTCGTTGCGAGCGATGGCCGGCTCCGGCCACGAGGTCGTCGCGGTGATCACGGCCCAACGCAGGCCCGCCGGTCGCGGCAACGAGCTCCGGCCGACACCGGTCGCGGACGCCGCAGCCGAGGCCGGGCTGCCGCTGCGCGAGGTCGAGACCGTCAGGTCGGGTCCGGGAGCCGGCGCGCTCGCCGCGAGCGCCCCCGACCTGCTGATCGTGGT
>DATEQE010000290.1:0-2563 GCA_035272825.1 Actinomycetota bacterium | reverse complement strand
CGCCTGCACGGTGACGTCCCCGGTCCCCTACGACCCGGACGGTGAGCGCCGTGACGGCTAGGAGCCCGCTCGCCGAGCGCTCGGCCGATCTGGACCGCATCGACGCGCGCGAGCTGGCGTTCCTGTCGCAGCTCGATGTCCGGATCGAGCCGGCGAGCGCCACGACCCTCGGCTTCCCCACCGAGCCGAACACCGCGAGGACCTCGGGCGATCGCGACGTCCTGTGGCTCGGCCCGGACGAGTGGCTGATCGTGGGAGCACCGGGCGCGGCGAGCGCGATCAGGGACGAGTTGGAGGCGTCCCTCGCCGGCCTCCACCGTTCCGTCGTCGACGTCTCGGCCAACCGCGCCGTGATCGAGCTCACGGGTCCGTCGCGCCACGACCCGCTCGCGTCGGACTGCCCGATCGACCTGCACCCGCGGTCGTGGGGCGATGGACGGTGCGCGCAGTCGGTGTTCGGCGCGGCGCAGGTCCTGCTCCACGAGCGCGAGGGGGCGACGAGGGTGTTCGTGCGTCCGTCCTTCGCCGGTTACGTCGTCGACCTCCTGCTCACCGGGTCCCGACCGTGACACGGCTCCTGAGACGGCTCGCCTCGTGGTGCCGGGGTAGGCTCGCGCGGTGAGCGACGACACGCCCGCGCTGCGCGCACTCGAGGGTTCGGATCTCGTTTTCGAGATCGTCCGGACCGAGCGCGCTCGCTCGGCCGAGGAGAGCGCGAGCTACCAGGGGATCGAGCTCGGGCAGCTGCTCCGTACGATCGTGATCCGGCGCGGCGCCGACGACTTCGTGTTCGTCCTGGTCCCGGGCGGGCGGCAGATCGACTGGCCGAAGCTCCGAACGCACCTCGCCGTCAGCCGGCTCTCGCTGCCCGACGCGGAGGAGGCGAAGACCGCGACCGGGTACGAACGCGGGACGATCACGCCGTTCGGCTCGTCGAACTCGTGGCCCGTGATCGCCGACGCGCGGATCCCGGAGCTCGAGCGGGTGGCGATCGGCGGCGGGGGCCACGGCGTCAACCTGCACGTGGCCGGCCGCGACCTCGTCGCGGCGCTCGGCGCCGAGGTCGTAGACGTCACGCGCGACGGGTCCGACTGACCCGCGACCGCACGAACCCTCCCGAACGCCTTCACGAGCCCTTCACATCTCGCCGCCAAGCTCGGTGATGACGGACGACGAGCGTTCGGAAGGAGGCACGAGATGCGACGCGGATGGGCGATCGCAGCGGCGATCCTGGTCGTGCTGCTCACGGTCGGGATCGCGGTCGGCGCGTACAACGCCGGCCTCGACGAGGGGATCCGACGCGCGGCCGACTCGGATCAGGTGGTCCAGGTCGTCGGCGGGTACGGACACGGCTACGGGTTCTTCCCGTTCGGGTTCTTCCTGTTCCCACTGTTCATCATCGGGACGATCTTCCTGGTGGGCCGGGCCTTCCGGGGACCGCGTGGCCCCTGGGGCCACGACCACGGCCACGGGTACGGGCCGTGGTCCGAGGAGGGGCGCGCGCGGTTCGAGGACAAGGCGGGCGACTGGCACCGACGCCAGCACGAGCAGGCCTCGGGCGGCGAGGAGACCACGGGGCCACCCGCCGGCTGAGCACCACGGGCACGGGGACGGGCGGTGGCGCTTGCCACCGCCCGTTCGCGTCGGCAGGCTAGCGAGCGCGCCGGATCGAGACGGCGAATGACCTCGGAGGACGGGATGACGATGGTGCTGGTGGTCGAGGACGAGATCGAGATCGCGCGGGTCGTCCGCGACTACCTCCGCAACGCCGGCTTCGAGGTGATCGTGGTCGGCGACGGCGGTTCGGCCATCGCGAGCGTCCGCAGCGCCAAGCCCGACCTGCTGGTGCTCGACCTCGGGCTGCCCGGCCGGGACGGCCTCGACGTCGCGCGCGAGATCCGGCGCTGGTCCGACACCCCGATCGTGATGCTCACCGCTCGAGGTGACGAGACCGACCGGATCGTGGGACTCGAGATCGGCGCGGACGACTACGTCGTCAAGCCGTTCAGCCCCAAAGAGCTCGTGGCCCGCGTCCGGGCCGTGCTCCGCCGAACGCGTACCGCGGCCCGCGGCGACGAGATCGTGCGCGCCGGCGACGTCGAGATCGACACGGCGAAGATGCGGGTGAGCGTGGCCGGCGCGCAGGTCGACCTCACCCCCACCGAGTTCCAGCTCCTCGCCACGCTCGCGCGCGAACCCGGCCGCGTGTTCACGCGCTCCCAGCTGCTCGACGCCGTGCACGGCGTGGCGATCGAGTCCTACGAACGCGCGATCGACGCCCACGTGAAGAACATCCGTCGCAAGATCGAGCCCACGCCGGGCTCCCCGCGGTACGTCGTGACGGTCCACGGCGTCGGCTATCGGTTCGCCGATGCATGACCATCGCCGCGGCCCGGGTGCCAGGAGCGGCGGGAGACCGCCGTGGTGGCCGGCGGACGAGCCCTTCCCGCCCCGTGCCTCCGAGGACTGGGGCGCGATGCGCGGACGGTTCTTCCGCCGGATCGCGATCGGGATCGGGGTCTTCTTCCTGTTCGTGTTCGTCGCCGGATGGCTCGGCGCGACG
>DATEQE010000289.1:0-6918 GCA_035272825.1 Actinomycetota bacterium | reverse complement strand
CCCGAACGGATGCACCGAACGTGTATGGAGGTCTCGGCCCAGCAGCTCGGGTTCGAGCTCGAGCCGTCGAAGGCCTCAGCGTCGCGTCCCTCGACTTGACCGCGCGGGGGTCGATGACCCTAGGGTGAAGACCCCGTAGCGAGCTGAGGGGTGGCCGCCGGGCTCCGAGCTCAGCCGCCGGAGCCCGCGGCGAACCGTTCGATCTCGGCGGCGTGCTCGTCGTAATGCTCGAACGTCTCGTCGACGAAATCTGACTCGGCCGCCGGCGGGATCTCGGACAGCGCCTCGAGGACCGTGCGGATCCTCTGCCTCGCGGCCTCGGAACGGGTAATGACCTCCTCCCATGACATCGCCTTCGACTGCTCGGCCACCTCGTCGTTCGTCTTCTGCCAGACGGCCTCGGGGTCGTCGGGCTCCGGAGTACCGGCCGCGATGAGCTCGATCCTGCGCGCCGCGTCGTCGACCCAGTAGCCGCAGTGCCAGACGAGGTCCGCGACCGACCACCCCGGCACCACGCCGAGGTCGGTTCGGCGTGCCTCGGGCACCCGGGCAACGGCGCTCATGAACGCGTCCCACGACGACGCCTCGCGGTCCAAGAGCTGCTGCCGTTCCATCAGCCCGAGAGCATACGCACGCCGCGCTTGGCGAGCTGGTCCGCCACGATGTTGCGCTGGATCTCGGAGGTGCCCTCCCAGATCCGGTCGACGCGGACCTCGCGCCAAAAGCGCTCGGCGACGTTCTCGCGCATGTAGCCGCGGCCACCGAAGATCTGGACGGCCCGGTCGGCGACCCGATTGGCCATCTCGCTCGCGTAGAGCTTGGCCATCGAGCACTGCGCGTGCTGGACCTTGAGGTCGACGCCGCGGTCGATGTTCTTGGCGAGCTCATACGTCATCAGCCGCGCAGCCCACAGCTCGGTCACCGAGTCGGCGAGCATGTGGGCGATCGCCTGGTTCTCGATGATCGGTCTGTCGAACTGCACCCGATCCTTCGCGAACGCCGTCGCCTCGTCGATCAAGCGCTCGGCGGCGCCGCAGCACCGGGCGGCGATCATCAGGCGCTCGTAGCGGAACCACGAGTACACGAACCCCAGCCCGTCCCCTTCGGATCCGATCAGGTTGGCGGACGGGACACGCACGTCCTCGAACGCGAGCTCGGTGTGAGTATCGATCAGCGTGTGCGTGTACGCGGGTTCGCGAACCGGTCGAACCCCCGGCGAGTCCTTGTCGACGAAGAACATCGCGTGCGAGCCGGCGTTGGGGCCGCCCTCGACCTTCCCCTGGAAGAAGAGGTAATCGGCCGAGCCGAACGAGGTGACGTGCCACTTCCGGCCGTTCAGGACGTACTCGTCGCCGTCCCGCCGTGCGGTGGCCTGGATCGCGTCGACGTCGGAGCCCGCGCCCTCCTCCGTGATCGCGTAGCACTCCTGACGCTCGCCGCGGATCGTCGGCAGGATCCATCGTTCGAGCTGTTCCTGGCTGACGACGTCGGGCGCCCACGCGGGCGGCGTGTGGACGCACCACCCGAGGCCGTTGGTCACCCGCCCGATCTGTTCGGAGACCAGCACCTGCTGGAACATCGGCAGGCCGCCGCCGCCGAGCTCCTCCGGCATGTTCATCGCCCACAGCCCGAGCTCGATCGCCATGTGGTGATGCTTCTCGCGGACGTCCTCCGAGAGCTTCCCCCCGCTCAGCTCGGTCTCGACCTCGAGCGGGATGAGCTCCTCGTCCACGAACCGGCGAGCGCGCTCCTGGATCCTCCGGTCGTCGTCGGACATCGCGTAGGTCGTCACGGCGCCCACCCTACGAGATGAACTCGAGCCGGTCGCGGTTGGCCTCGATCTGTCGGAGCGAATCCGCGTCGACCGAGTGATCGCGTTCGGGCGAGGCGGGTTCGTCCGGCCGCTCGCCGAACAGCTCGCCGGAGAGGTAGCGCTGGCCGGTGTCGGGCACGACCGTGACGATCGTCGCGAACTCCGGATGCTTCTCGGCCACCTTGAGCGCGGACGCGACGTTGATGCCGCCCGACGGTCCGGCGAGGATGCCCTCCTCGCCGGCGAGCCGGTGCGCCATCTCGAGCGCCTCGCCGGTCGACGCCGTCACGATCCCGTCCATGAGCGAGAGATCGAGGTTGTGCGGGACGATCCCGTCGCCGATCCCCGGGACTCCGTGGGTGCCCCACCGCTGTTCCGAGATCAGCGGGCTCTCGGCCGGCTCGACCGCGTAGGCGCGGATCGCCCGGTCGTACGCCTTCAACGCCCGGGCGACGCCCGTGATCCACCCTCCCGTCCCCTGGGCCGCGACCACGGCGTCGACCTGGCCGCCGCACTGTTGCCAGATCTCCTCCCCCGAGATGGCCTGCGCATCCGGGTTGTCGGGGTTCTCGAACTCCCCCGGCACGAAGTAGCGCTCGGGATCGGTGGCGACGATCTCTCGCATCTTCGCGATCGCGAGGTCGATGTCGGTGCCCGCGCCGGGCGTCAGGACGAGCTCGGCGCCGTAGGCCTCGATCATCCGCCTGCGCTCGAGGCTCATGCCACGCGGCATCACGATCACGCAGTCGTAGCCCTTGATCGCGGCGACGGCCGAGCACGCGATCCCCGCGTTGCCGGTCGTCGACTCGACGATCGTCATCCCGGACCTCAGGTCGCCGCGCTCCTCCGCCCGCTCGATCATGTGGCGGTAGATCCGATCCTTCGTCGAGCCGGTCGGCCCGTACCACTCGATCTTGGCGAGCAGGCTGAGACCCTCCCGCCCTACGCGCGAAAGCCGAACGAGCGGCGTCCGACCGACGGCGTCCAGCATCGAGGGGAGCGCTCGGGCGTAGGCGTCCCAGACGAGTGTCTCCGGGCGCTCCATGGCATAGTTTGACTCGCCATTCAATGCGAGTGCAAGCCCGGTCGGCGGTTGCGAGCTTCGTCCCTCTCGGGCGAGACTCCGCGCGTGGAACCCTCCGAGGAGATCCGACATGTCGTCATCCGCTTCTTCGAAGCCCTGCGCGACGGCGACGAGGAGGCGGTGAGCAACCGGATCTCGCGCCGGCCCGGGTTCGAGCGATTCGGGACCGACGCGGTCGAGTGGTGGCGCGACGGCGATGCCGCCGCTCGGGTCTGGATCCAGGTGATGCGTGAGACCGACGGCTATCCGTGGAGGTTGGTCGGGGACGTGCACGCGATGAGCGAGGGGAGCGTCGGATGGGCCGGGGGAAGGGCGGAGTTCGACGCTTCCGAGGGACCCGTCGAACTCCGCTTCACGTGCGTGCTGCATCTCGAGCACGGTGAGTGGAAGCTGGTGCAGTGGCACGGCTCGGTGCCGTCGTCGAACGAGGAGCATGGGTTCTTCATCACCAAGTCGGTCGACGAGATCGCCGACGCCGTGAGCGAGTCGCGACCCGATCTGTCGAACTCTTCGGCGCCGGATGGCACCGTGACGATCGCGTTCACGGACATCGAGGACTCGCTGCGACTGAACGCCTTCCTCGGCGATCGCCGGTGGCTCGACGTCCTCCGCGCGCACAACCAGGTGGTCAAGCGCACGACCGAAGACCACGGCGGAACGGTCGTCAAGAACCAAGGGGACGGGTTCATGCTGGCGTTTGCCTCGGCGCGACGCGCCGCGACGTGCGCGCAGGCGATCGAGACCGCCGTGGCGGAGACCTTCCGCGACCCCGGTTCGCCGATCCGGGTTCGTATAGGCCTCCACGTGGGCGAGACGGTGCACGAGGGCGACGATCACTTCGGTCACGCGGTCAACTACGCGGCGCGGGTGGCGTCCGCAGCCGCGGGCGGCGAGATCGTGGTGTCGTCCCTCGTCCATGGGCTCCTTGCTCAGACGGGTGAGTTCGAGTTCGATACTGGGCGGGAGGTCGAGCTCAAGGGGATCGAGGGCGTCCAGCGCGTCTACCCGCTCGCTACCCAGCCGCTCGCGAACGAGGACTGACGTGTCACTCGCTCCCCCACGCGGCGGTACGTCAATGGCAGCCGTCGAACGAGAAGTGACCGGGGTCGCTGCCGGGTAACGACTGGCACCACCCGTTGTCCTCGAGTGCCTGAACGACCCGGGGATCGTCCAGCCCCTCCTGCGTGATATCGACCGCGGCGCCGAGCTGGTGCCAGGACAGCCCGGCCGGCGCGCACCGATCCGGACACCCCTTGGGGTTGCCGCAGATCGAGCGGCATGCCCGCCGCTGCTCAGCGCAGGATCGATAGCTCTGCACGACCGGGATCGGAACGCCTGCCTCCCGCTGCGCCTGCATGAACGCCCGCATCGCGACGGGTTGGAGCCGAACGCCATCGACGTTGCGGAGCGGCGGCCGCTCGGCGCACGGATCGTCCGGGATCACGATCGACGGGCCCGAGAGGGCGATGTAGCCGACGCCCCCGGCGGCCAGGGCCACGGCCGCCACGGCGAGCACGAGGAGGCGGCGGCGACTCCTCTTGGTGCGGGCGGAGTGGTGACGTCGGGCGGCCGTCGGGCGATGCTACCGCCCCTCGCCGAAGCAGCCAGCCATGCCCTTGTGCAGAATCTCCCCATGGCCAGACCCACGTACTGGCGAGCCGCCGAGCCGAAACGTGCCTACGACGTCGTGATCGTCGGTGGTGGGGGGCACGGCCTGTCCACCGCGTACTACCTGGCGAAGCAGCACGGGATCACCGACGTCTGCGTGGTCGAGAAGGGCTGGCTCGCCGGCGGCAACATGGCCCGCAACACCACGGTGATCCGCTCGAACTACTTATGGGACGAGAGCTCGGCGATCTACGACCACTCGCTGAAGCTTTGGGAGGCGCTTGAGGAGGACCTAGGCTCCGACCTCCAGTTCAGCCAGCGAGGCGTCCTGAACCTCGCCCATTCGCTCGGCGACGTCCGCACCTCGATGCGGCGGCTCCACGCGAACCGCCTGAGCGGGATCGATGCCGAATGGCTGGAACCCGAGGACGTGAAGGCGTTCTGTCCGATCATCAACACATCGCCCGACGTCCGGCATCCCGTGCTCGGCGCGACGCTCCAGCGCCGCGGCGGCATCGCCCGCCACGACAAGGTCGCGTGGGCGTACGCCACTCGTGCGAGCGAGCTCGGCGTCGACATCGTGGAGCACGCCGAGGTGACGGGGTTCGCCCGCGGGGCGGGCGGCCGCGTCGAGGGCGTTCGCACCACGCGGGGCGACATCGCGGCAAGCAAGGTCGGACTCGTGGCGGCCGGACACACGAGCGTCCTCGCCGAGATGGTGGGCCTCCGGCTCCCGGTGCAGTCGCACCCGCTGCAGGCGCTGGTCTCGGTCCTGCTCGAGCCGGTACTCGGCTGCGTCGTGATGTCGAACGCGGTGCACGTGTACGTGTCACAGGCGGACAAGGGCGAGCTCGTGATGGGCGCGGGGATCGACGCCTACAACGGGTACGCGCAGCGGGGTTCGTTCCACGTGATCGAGCACCAGCTCGCCGCCGCGATCGAGCTGTTCCCGGTCTTCGCGCACGCGAAGCTGTTGCGGACCTGGGGCGGGATCGTCGACTTGTGTCCGGACGCCTCACCGATCCTGTCGACGACCCCGATCGAGAACCTGTACGTGAACTGCGGCTGGGGCACCGGCGGGTTCAAGGCGACGCCGGGCTCCGGGTGGGTGTTCGCGGATCTCGTGGCCCGGGGCGAGCCGGGCCCCCTGGCCCGGCCGTACACGCTCGAGCGGTTCACGACAGGCGCGCTGATCGACGAGCACGGCGCCGCAGGGGTCGCCCACTGATGCAGGCCCGGACGGTGCGGCGGATCGCGCTCGAGCTCCCGAACGCCGAGGAGCGGGAGACCTGGGAGACCGCGACCTTCCGCGTCCGGAACAAGATCTTCGTGATGTTCGCCGAGCGCGAGCGCGACCTGTGGATCAAGTCGACGCACGACGAGCAGAAGGCGCTGACCGCGATGGACCCCGACACGTTCTTCGTCCCGCCCTACGTCGGCCCGAGCGGATGGGTCGGCGTGCGGATCCGTACGGTCGACCCCGACGAGCTCCGCGAACTGGTCACCGAGGCGTGGCGGCTGACGGCGCCGAAGCGGCTCGTGCAAGCGTTCGACGAGGCCGAGGTCTGAGTGCTGCTCGTCCCCTGCCCCTGGTGCGGTCCCCGCGAGGAGATCGAGTTCCGCTACGGCGGCCAGGCAGGCATCGCCTATCCCGCCGACCCCGACGGCCTGTCCGACGAGGAGTGGGCCGACTTCCTCTTCACGCGCGACAACCCCAAGGGTCCGTTCACGGAGCGCTGGTACCACGTCGCCGGCTGCCGCCGCTGGTTCGACGCAGTTCGCGACACGGCCACACACGCGTTCCTGCCCGCCGATCATCGAGACCGGCCGCGCCGATGACCTCCGGCAGGCTGGCCGACGGCGGCGCATGGATCGACCGGTCGAAGCCGGTCGGATTCACGTTCGACGGCGCCGAGCTCGAGGGGTTCGATGGCGACACGCTCGCGAGCGCGCTCCTCGCGAGCGGCGTGGTCGGCGGGTTCCGCAGCCCGATCCTCGGCCGCCCCCGCGGGATCCACGCCTGCGGGGTCGAGGAGCCGAACGCGTACGTCGAGATCTCGGCGCCGTTGTTCGACCCGATCGTGGCCGCGACCACGGTGTCCCTGATCGACGGGCTCGTCGCGCGGAGCCGCGCCGGGGTCGGACGCCTCCCCTCGGTCCCGGACTCGGTATCGACGCCGCGCGTGGGGCAACGGTTCGTGCACGTCGAGGTCCTAGTCATCGGCGGCGGCGCGTCGGGCCGGGCCGCCGCCGGTGCGGCCTCCGTGGACGGCGGCCGCGTCCTGCTGGTCGACGAGCACCCGGTCATGCACGGTCCCCCGACGGTCCGTGACGTCACGGTCTTGTCGGGCTCGACCGCACTCGGGGTCTACGACGATGGCTACGCGGTGGTGCTCGAACGCTCTCGCGGCGC
>DATEQE010000288.1:0-5315 GCA_035272825.1 Actinomycetota bacterium | reverse complement strand
GAACAGCACGAGCGAGCCGACGTTGATCAGGCTCGTGTTCGCGCAGGCTTGTCCCGTCGCGAGCTTGCACGCCGCGTTCCACAGGCTGTTCCAGCTCGCGGGGCGCGACTTGCTGTTCTGAAAGAACTCGAGCCAGCCGGTGGTCCCCCAGATCGCGAACGGGAGGTCCAGCACGACCCAGGTGCCTGCCGCAGCCCACAGGAGGTGGATCCCGCGGTCCGGCTCCCGGCCGCGGAACCGGCCGGCGACGAAGGGGATGATGAACAGCGCCGGGTAGAGCTTGGCCGCGGCGCCGAGCCCGAGCAGCACGCCGGACCAGACGTCGCGTCTCCGGAGGTACGCGAGGGTGGCGGCCGTCGCGAGCGCGACGGCGAGCAGGTCCCAGTTGCTCGTCGCCGCGAGAGCGAGTGTCGGGGCGAGCGCGTAGTACAGGACGCGGCGCCCGACCATGAGGTGGAGGCATAAGGCGATCCAGAACGCTGCGATCCACATCAGGATGGCGTTCGCGAGGAAGAAGCGCGAGTTGCTTGGGCCCGACGCCCACGCGGCGAGCCGCATCGTGTACATCGTGAGCACCGGGTACTCGTCGCAGGTGCTGTCCTCGGCGACGCCCTGGCACGGGTCCAGGTATGGGAGTCGGCTGCCGGTCAGCTGCTCGCTCTGGATCAGGCCGACCAGGTCCGTGTAGCACCCGCGCGTGAACGGGCGGCCGTCGTTCCAGTCGTCGACGACGCAGGGGAACTTGAACGCGAGACCGACCGCGAGGGTGCCGGCGACGAGGAGGAAGACCACGCCGATCCCGATCGTGCGCGTGGAGGCAGGCACCGCCCGATTATCCCCGCCGGACGTCGGCAAGGGTCGGATGCGAACCGGCCGGTTCGCTCTCATCCCGCCGAGCGATAGGTGAGCACCTCCGCGTTCGCCGCGGGCTCCAGGTCGTGGCCCGCGGGCGACGCGGCCGTCCGCGCCCCCCGAACCCACCCGATCACGCAGGCGACCAGGATCAGCGCCCGGATCGCGACCGCGAGTTCGAACACGCCGACGGGCAACCCGGCGACCCCACCGTCGACGCCGAGGTAGCGGCCGAACCACGAGAAGCGGGTGACGAACACCGCCACGTCCGCGAGCTCAAACGCGGCGAACCACCCCAGCCGGGGGAACGCGAGCGCGAACCAGGGGAGCAGCCACAGGCTGAACTGCGGCGAGTAGACCTTGTTGGTGAGCAGGAACAGCACCAGGACCGGGAAGCCGAGCGTCCACCTCGGGAATCCGGGCTCGCGCCTCGCCTTGATGAACCAAACGACCGCGACCCACGCGACGAACATCCCAAGGGACGCCACGTTCACCAGTCCGGTGTTCGTGCACGTCTGGCCCGTCGTGCGTTCGCACGCCAGGTACCAGAGGCTGTCCCAGTCGGCGAACCGAGCGGCGTTGTAGCGGAAGAACTCCCACCACCCCGACGGTGCGAGGAGTGCGAAGGGGAGGTTCACCGCGATCCACGTCCCGACGGCGGCCCACGCCAGCCTGAAACCCCGATCGGGTTCCTTCCCGCGGAGGCGCCCGGCGACGAAGGGGACCACGAGCAGCATCGGGAAGATCTTGGCCGCCGCCCCGAGCCCGAGGAGCACCCCCGACCAGCCGTCCCTGCGACGCAGGTACGCCAGCGTGCCGACCGTGGCGAGCGCGACCGCCAGCAGGTCCCAGTTCATCGTCGCGTACAGCGCGAGCGTGGGGGCAAGCGCGAAGTACAGGACCCGATCGCCGACGAGCAGATACAGGCAGAACGCGATGACGAATGCGGCGATCCACATCATGATCGCGCTCGCGTAGAAGTAGCCGGTGGTGCTCGGGCCCGAGATCCAGGCGGCGACCCGCATCGCCCACATCGTGAGCACGGGGTACTCGTCGCATTCGGCCCTCGTGTCTGCGCAGGCGTCCAGGAAGGGGAGCCGGCCCCCGCGCAACTGCTCGGTGGCGAGCTGGTGCACGTTGTCCGAGTAGCACAGCCGCGTGTACTGGCGGTCGTCGCTCCACTCGCCGGACGCGCACGGCGCCTTGAGGGCGTGACCCAGCACGAGAGTGCCGGCGAGCAGCGCGAAGACGGTCCCGAGCCCGATCCGTCGAACGGCGTTCGGCATCGGGTGATTATCTCGGGCGCGCCGCTCGCAAGGCGGCCGGCGCGCCGAGGCGATGGATCGAGGCCGGAAAAAGGCGGCGGGGCCGCCGAGGGGGAGGCGGCCCCGCCTTCACGTCCGGCCAGATCCTTGATGTGGCTCCGCCGGTGGGGGGCGCCTCGTGGGCGCCCACCCGTTCGTGCCGTCCCTCTACCTTCGGCACGCGCCGGGGTGGGCCTGAGCGTCCTGCGGGAGGAACTTGGGACGGCTCATGCCACGAGTCGGAAACGACGGGGTATCGCTGGTCTCGAGGATCGAGCCGTGGGTTTCCGGGCACGGCGGCCCCAACTGCTCCGGCGTGAGCTCGCCACAGGCATCGAGCAATCGCGTCGTCGTCCACACGTGGTGCGCGAACGCGTCCTCCGGCCAGGACCGGGTCATCGCGTGCAACGTGGCACATGCGGGCGCCGCTCGGTCGAAGGTTCGGTCGGGCGGAGAGCGGTTACCGTAGCTCCTCGAGAGCTGCGATCGGTCCGCGTGAAGGGGGCGTCCCCCATGGCCAACCTGATCTACTCGGCGATCACCTCGCTCGACGGCTACGTCGCCGACGAGGAGGGCAACTTCGACTGGGCCGCACCCGACGAGGAGGTCCACGCGTTCGTCAACGACCTCGAGCGGCCGATCGGCACCTACCTGTACAGGCGGCGGATGTACGAGGTGATGACGTACTGGGAGACCGCGTATGCGGTCGCCGGCCAACCACCCTCTGCGCTGGACTACGCGGAGATCTGGCAGGCCGCCGACAAGGTGGTGTATTCGACGACGTTGGTGACGGCGTCCACCGTGAAGACGCGGATCGAACGGGACTTCGACCCCGAGGACGTCCGGGACATGAAGGCGTCGGCGGACCGCGACCTCTCCGTTGGCGGTCCCGGGCTCGCCGCTCGGGCGATCGAGGCCGGTCTGGTCGACGAGTTCCTTCGATTCATCACGCCGATCGTGGTGGGCGGCGGCACGCGGTGGCTCCCCGACGGCGTCCGTATCGAGCTCGAGCTCGCGGACCAACGCCGTTTCGACAGCGGCGTAGTGTTCCTCCGTTACCGCACCAGGACGTGACGCGTCGGCGCGTTCGAGGTCAGAGGCTCGCGACCTGCGAGTAGTCCGCGCCGACGAAGTCGTCGCAGAGATCCCTGCAGGTGGCCAGGCCCTTCGCGAACTCGGGACTCGACTTCCATGCGTCGCGGGCTCCGGCGTCGGCCCAGTCCGAGAACGACAGGAAGTGGCGAGGATCGTCGGAGTCTCGCAAGAGCCGTGCGGTGCCGAAACCCTCGGCCGTCTTCGTGCTGTCGGAGAGAAACGCTCGCCATCGAGCGACGAACTCGTCCTCGCTCCCTGTCTTCACGGTCCAGTTCGCGGACGTAGTGCTCACCCGCCATGACTCTCCCCTCCTGCCTCGCCGGCCTCCGGCGACCCGACCTCGTGGAGCCTAGTGCCAGTTACCGCGGAGACGGATCTCGATGGCGTTGGCTACAGTGGTCGCGATGACGATGGTGCTCCTGTTCCACCACGCGCAAGGGCAGACGCCCGGGTTCCTCGCGTTCGCCGACGAGCTGCGAAGGGCCGGCCACACGGTCCACGCGCCGGACCTCTACGAGGGCAAGACGTTCGGGACCGTCGACGAGGGTGTCGCCAACGCCCGGCAGGTCGGCTTCTCGGAGATCATCCGCCGCGGTTCGGAGGCGGCCCAAGAGTTCCCGGCCGACATCGTCTACGCAGGCTTCTCGCTCGGCGTGATGCCCGCGCAGTCGCTGACGCAGAGGCGACCGGGTGCGCGAGGGGCGATCCTGTTCCACGGGGCGTTGCCGACTTCTGAGTTCGAGGGCCCGTGGCCCGAGGGCGTGCCGCTCCAGATCCACATGATGGATGAGGACCCGTGGGCGGGGGAGGATCGACCCGCGGCCGAGGCCTTGGTCGAGGAGATCGAGGGCGCGGAGCTGTTCATCTACCCGGGTTCGGGTCACCTGTTCGCCGACCCGAGTTCAGACGACTACGACGAGCATGCGGCCGGGCTGCTCAGGGAGCGCACGGTCGCCTTCCTGGATCGGGTGGGGTAGTCCGACATCGAGCTCAGAGAAGGTTGAGCGCCCGACTTCGAGGAAGGGCGGCCGAGGTGACCAAGGTATCGGGATCGGCCAACCTCCCTGTCTGGTCCCGCCGATCGCGTTGACGGACCTGGAGGACGGGGTCGCGGAGTCGAGTTCTTGCGTGAGCACGAGATCCGTTACGTGTACGAGTGCTCTTCGTCGGGGAACGTCCCGGCGGCGACCTCGGCGGCGAACGCGGTCGCGGCCTTCGCGATCTCGCCGCGCAGGTCGACGTAGGCGCGCGCGAACTTCGGCAGGCGTTCGGAGAGCCCGAGCAGGTCGGGGGACACGAGCACCTGGGCATCGGTCCGCGGTCCCGCGCCGATGCCGATCGTGGGGATCTGCAGTGTCTTCGTGAGCTCGGCGCCGAGCTCGGACGGCATGGCCTCGAGCACGATCGCGAACGCGCCCGCCTTCTCGAGCGCGAGCGCCTGATCGGTCACCCGTGCCGCCCCCTCGCCCCGGCCCTGCACGCGGTAGCCGCCCATCGCGTGCACCGACTGCGGCGTGAGGCCGACGTGCGCCATCACGGGGATCCCGAGCTCGACCAGCGTGTGCACGAGCTCGATCTGCGCGCCCTCGATCTTGACGGCGCCGGCGCCGCCCTCCTTCAGGAACCGGCCTGCGTTCCGAACGCCCTCCTCGACGCTGACCTGGTACGAGAGGAACGGCATGTCGCCCACCACGAGCGCGTTCGTGACGCCGCGCGCGACCGCGCGCGTGTGGTGCAGCATCTCGTCCATGGTCACGGGCAGCGTGTTCTCGTAGCCGAGGATGGTGTTGCCGACCGAATCGCCGACGAGCAGCACCGGGATCCCGGCCTCATCGAAGATCTTGGCGGTGGGGTAGTCGTAAGCCGTGAGCATCGCGAAACGCTTGCCCTCGGCCTTCCACGCTTGCAGGTCGCGGATCGTGATGGTCATCGCTCGCGCCTCCTTCGTGAGTGCACGGCAGCCGTTCCGAGCAGTCTACCCGGGTGCCGACGGGGCACCGGGAGCGCATCCGAGCGTGTCACCCGCGGGTGCTAGGGTCGCCCGACCAGCGAGCCGCTAGACTG
>DATEQE010000287.1:0-2714 GCA_035272825.1 Actinomycetota bacterium | reverse complement strand
GTAGCTGGGCGCGAAGAACAGGGACGAATCCTCGCCCCTGCACGCTCCGTCGAACTGCCAGCCCCAGGTCCAGCCGGCGCGCATCCGTTCCACCACCGGGTCGCTCCTCGGTCCGATGCCTTCGATAGGTCTTTCGTAACTGAACGTCCCCGGGATTCCGCGGGTTGCTCGGCCTGGTGGATGCGCAGGGAATCGCAACAGACGAAGGGTCCCGGCCGGCGGGCTGGGCCCGAGGTGGCCCAGGTCGAGCGGGTCCGGGGACTAGGCCTCGTGCGGAAGATCCGGGCCCTGGGCGGTCGGGGGCTCCTGCTCGACGCGCAGGATCAGGCCGTCCACCCCACGGACGCGGATCCGGCTCCCGGCCGGGATGGGCCCGTCGGAGCTCCGGCCCCGCCACAGGGCCCCCTTCACGAAGACCGGGCCGTCGGGCCTGAGCTCGCCTCGGGCCTCTCCGACCAGCCCCACCAGCCCTCGTTGCGTGGTGGTGAGCCGGTCGCGGGACTGCACCGCCACGGTCAGGCCGAAACCCCAATACAGGAACGCGGCGACCGAGCACGACCCGATCAGCCACGGGGACAGGTCGATCTCGTCGGCGAGGCCCCCGAAGACCAGCACCGACCCCGCGACGAACGCGAGCATCCCGACGAGCGAGAGCGGTCCGAGCCTGCGCAGACGGACGTCGAGCGTGAGCAGGCCGATCCCCGCGAGGAGCAGACCGAGCCCGAGCGGGGAGAACGGCACGACCGTGAGGCCGTACACGGCGAGCGCCAGCATCCCCAGCCCGCTGAACCCCGCGAACCCGAACCCCGGCTGGGTGGCCTCGAAGGCAAGCGCCGCGAGCCCCAGCACCAGCAGGACGTAGATCCAGGTCGCAGACGCGGCGGCGTGGAGCACGCGATCGAACGGCCCGAGGTCGGTGAACCGCACCGTGACCCGCTGCTCCGCCTCCGACGTCGCGATCTTGGTCTCGAGCGTCACCTCGCCGTCGGCCGTTCCGACGTTGCGGCCATCCACCTGTTCGAGCAGGTCGGTGATCGAGACCGCGGCGACGCTCGCGACGTGGCCGTCGAGCGCGGCCCGCGCCGGCAACGGCCGGTCGGGGAACGACAGCGGGGTCTCGCGCCCTCGCTCCTTGACCCAGCCGGTCGCGAGCGCCTCCACCTCGCCCAGCGGGATCTCGGGTCCGTCTCCGGCCAGCTCGAGGGGTTGGAGCGGGCCGACGCCCGCGCCGGGGGCGACGGCGCCGAGGCTCGCCGCGTACAGGAACAGGAGACCGGCCCCCGCGGCCTTGGCGGGCGCCGGGCCCACCCAGACGATCACCGGGACGCTCGCTTCGTGGATCCGCTCGGCCAGCGCGACGGCGTCCTGGTCCAGGGTCCCCGCGCTGTCGAGCTGCAGCACGAGCGTTGACCCCTCGCGCTCGGCCTCCTCGATCGAGTCGATGAGGTACGAGGCCAGGGTCCGGTCGATCGAACCGTCCACCTTGGCCACCAGGACCGAGGGCGTGTCCCGCGCAGCCGCGCCGCCGGCAACCATGCACATCAGCGCGCTGAACAGGAGGAACGGTGCGGCGCGGCGCATGGGCGGGACTCATCGTACCGGGGCGACGGGCTATCCTTTGGGCCCCCATGCAGGCACCGCCCCGGCATCGGCCGAGATCCGACGAGCCGCTCCAGACCCCCGACGAGACGGTGCGGATTCCCGAACTCCGCCCACGCCGGGTGATCGCCCCGCTGCTCCCCTTCGTCCTGATCGTCGTGATGGCGGGGTTCGCCGCGGTGCTCGCCCTCGCCTTGCTCCCGATCTTCGGGGCCGCCGGTGCCGGCGTGAACGCGTTCCGCGAGCGACTGGATGCGGCCGGCGTCGGCAGGGCCGGGATCCCCCACCTGCCCCAGAGCTCGACGATCTACGCGGCGGACGGCAAGACGGTCCTGGCCGAGATCTACCTGGACGAGAACCGCCGGTACGTCAGGATCGGCAGGATCGCCCCGATCGCCCAACAGGCGGTGGTCGCGATCGAGGACGACTCCTTTTACGAGCACGGCGCGCTCAACTTCCCGTCACTGATGCGCGCCGCCATCACCAATCTGATCGCCGGCGACATCGAGCAGGGCGGCTCGACGCTCACGCAGCAGCTCGTGAAGAACGTGCTGATCGACTCGCCCCAGCAGACCTTCGCGCGGAAGTTCCAGGAGGCGGCGCTCGCGATCCGCGTCGAACGTAAGTACTCCAAGGACCACATCCTCGAGCTCTACATGAACGAGGCGTACTACGGGAGCGGCGCCTACGGGATCCAGACGGCGGCCGAGACGTACTTCGGCACGACCGCGAGGGATCTCTCGCTCGGGCAAGCGGCCCTGCTCGCCGGCGTGATCCGGGCCCCCGGCGCGTACGACCCGGTCGCGCACCCCGACGCGGCGAGGGCCCGCCGGAACCTTGTGCTCGAGCGGATGGCGGAGCTCGGGGTGATCGATCCCGCCGACGCCGCGAAGGCACAGTCCAAGCCGCTCGGGATCGCGAAGGACGCCGGCGTGTTCAGGGAGAAGGTCGAACCCTTCTTCGTCTACTACATGCGGAACCTGATCCTGGACAACGCCGACGGGGAGTTCGACGCGTTCGGACAGCGGCGGATCCAGCGCGTGCACACGCTCTACCAGGGAGGGCTGAACATCTACACGTCCCTCGAACCCTCGTGGCAGGAATATGCGCAGGAG
>DATEQE010000286.1:0-2264 GCA_035272825.1 Actinomycetota bacterium | reverse complement strand
GGCCGGGTTGAAGACCGGCCCGTCGATGCACGCTCGGAGGTTGTCGTAGCCCGCGCCGTCCTTGCGAATCACCGGCACGGTGCAGGTGAAGCACAGGCCGAAGCCGCACGCCATCTCCTCCTCCACGGCGACCTGCGAGGGGATCTGCCGTTCGGAACAGAACTCGGAGATCCGCCGTAGCGTCTGCCGGCCCGCCGCCGCGTAGATCACCTGCGCGCCGGTCGCCTCGACGACCTGCGTGAGCAGGTCGGCCACCCTGCCGGTCTCGCCCAGGCTCCCGTCCTCCGTCGCGATGACGATCGTCTGCGCCAGGCGCTTGCCCTCGATCGGCTTGAAGACGAGCTCCTGCGTCTCCGCACCCACCAGCATGTCGACGCGCTTGCCGCGGGCCAGGAGCTCCTGGCCCAGGAAGTACATCGGCGCGGAGCCGTGTCCCTCCGCGACGAGCAGGCACGTCGAGAGCTTCGCCGGGTACGCGAACGCCTTGCCGAGCGGCCCGATCACGTCGAGGAACTGATGCGCCTTGACCTCCGCGAGCCAACTCGACCCGCGACCGCCCCGTGGATCGAACACGAACTCGAGGGTGCCGGCCCATCCCCCGCGACGCGACGCCTGGTGGATCGAGAAGTGGCGCCGCAGCAGGAAGGTTCGGCCCTCGGGCATCGCGACCGAGACGAACTGTCCGGGACGGACCCGTTCGGCCACCTCGGGCGCGACGATCGTGATCGAGTGGTACGCGCCGACGCGTTTGGCGTTCAAGACCTCCGCGCGGACGCGCCTCACGGTCCGTCCTCGAGAACACCGGGCATCAGGGCGCCACCTCGGCGGGATCGTGGCCGAACACCAGCCGTTCCTGGACCGCGACCGCCGCCTTCGCGGCCGCGTGGTACTCCTGCAGCGAGCGGGGCTCCCCTCCCCCGCCACGCACCGACTCGATCCCGCGGAGGGCCGCGAGGACGGCCGGCAGGGTGGTGATGCACGGGATGCCCGCCTGCGCGGCGGCGGCGCGGATCAGCGACCCGTCGGTGCGCGGGCCGCGACCGAACGGCGTGTTCACGACCAGGTCGACCTCGGCGTCCCGGATCAGGTCGACGACCGAGCGCCCACCCTCGGAGACCTTGGGCACCCTCGAGACGGCGAACCCGGCGCGTTCGAGCACCGCGGCCGTGCCCCGCGTCGCCAGCAGGCGGAACCCGAGATCGGCCAGGCGCTTGGCCGGATACAGGATCGACCGCTTGTCCCGGTTCGCGACCGAGAGGAAGATCGCGCCCTGGCGGGGCAGCGAGGCGCCGCTCGCGACCAGGGCCTTGGCCAGCGCGCGTCCCGGATCGACATCGATCCCCATGACCTCTCCCGTCGACCGCATCTCGGGCCCGAGCAGCGTGTCGACCCCCGGGAAGCGTCCGAACGGCAGCACGGCCGCCTTGACGGCCGTGTGCGGCAGCCGTAGGTAGTGCCTCGGCTCGGCCGGCACCAGCCCCTCATCCCGGAGCTCGGCGAGGGTTCGACCCAGCATCACGGACGTCGCCACCTTGGCGAGCGGCACCCCGGTGACCTTGGACACGAACGGCACGGTACGCGACGCGCGCGGGTTCGCCTCGAGGACCCAGATCCGCTCGTCCTTGCTCGCGAGCTGCAGGTTGATCAGGCCGCGCACATCCAGCCGCAGGGCGAGGCTCCGCGTGATGCGCTCGACCTCGTCCAGCTCGTGGTCGGACAGCGTCGCCGGCGGGATCTGGCACGAGGAGTCGCCGGAGTGGATCCCCGCCTCCTCGATGTGCTCCATCACGGCGCCTATGAACACGTCCGTGCCGTCGCTCACCGCGTCCACGTCGATCTCGATCGCGCCCTCGAGGAACCGGTCGATCAGGACCGGGTGATCGGGGCCTGCGGCGGCGGCGCTCGCGACGAATCGCTCGAGCTCGTCCTCGCCGTCGACGATCTTCATCGCGCGACCCCCGAGCACGTAGGACGGTCGAACGACGACCGGGTACCCGATCCGCGACGCGATCGCCCGGGCCTCCTCGAGGTCGTTCGCTTCGCCGTGCTCGGGCGCGGGGATGTCGAGCCCGTGGAGGAGGCCGGCGAACTTCCCGCGATCCTCGGCCAGGTCGATCGAGGACGCCGGCGTCCCGAGGACCGGGAACCCGGCGGCCTCGAGCTCCCTCGCCATCCGTAGCGGCGTCTGCCCGCCGAACTGGCAGATCACGCCGATCGGCCGTTCGGCCTCGCACACGGCCAGGACGTCCTCGGTCGACAGCGGT
>DATEQE010000285.1:0-12124 GCA_035272825.1 Actinomycetota bacterium | reverse complement strand
GACGGATCGGTGTTCGGGTTCGCCGACAACGAGGTGACCGGCTCCGAGGTGTTGGCGGTGACGGTCGAGCCGTCCTCGTGCTCGGACGCCCCGACGACGCCGCCGATCTGGGCGGCGCAGGTCACGACCGCGTGACCCTTTTCGAACCTCGCTCGATCACGAGCCGGCGAGCATCTGACGCAGCACCATCTGCAGGATGCCGCCGTGCCGCTCGTAGTCGACCTCCGCGGCGCCGTCGATGCGAAGGACCGCATCGAACGCGGTGTCCCCGCCCCCCCGTCGGCGGGCGGTGACCCGCACGCGCTGCCCCGGCTCGATCCCACCCGCGATCCCCGAGACGTCGAAGGTCTCGGTCCCGTCGAGCCCCAACGTCGCGGCCGAGTCCCCCGGCATGTACTGCAGCGGGAGCACCCCCATCCCGACGAGGTTGCTCCGGTGGATCCGTTCGAAGCTCTCCGCGATCACCGCGCGGACGCCGAGGAGCGCGGGACCCTTAGCCGCCCAGTCCCGCGAGGAACCGCTGCCGTACTCCCTGCCCGCGAGGACGAACAGCGGAACGCCCTCCTGCTGGTACCGCATCGCCGCGTCGTAGATCGTCATCAGCTCGCCGTCGGGCAGGTGGGTGGTCCACGGACCCTCCCGGTCCGGAACCAGGTCGTTGCGCAGACGGACGTTGGCGAACGTCCCGCGCATCATCACATCGTGGTTCCCGCGCCGCGCGCCGTACGAGTTGAAGTCGCGCTGCTCGACGCCGTGGTCGAGCAGGTACCGCCCCGCGGGCGAATCCGGTTTGATCGAGCCCGCCGGCGAGATGTGATCGGTCGTGATGGAGTCACCCACCTTGACGAGGCACCGCGCGCCGGCGATGTCCGAGGGTTCGTCCGGCGCGGGGTCGAGCTCCGCGAAGAACGGCGGCTCCCGCACGTAGGTCGAGTTCGGATCCCACGCGTACACCGGACCCTCGGGCGTCGGGAGGTCGCGCCACCGTTCGTCGCCGTCGAAGATCCGCCCGTACTCGCGTTCGAACTGTTCCGTTGAGACCGACGCCGCGATCGCCGCCCGAACCTCCTCGGGCGACGGCCACAGGTCGAGCAGCGAGACCGACCTGCCGTCCGCCGACGTCCCCAAGGGGTCGCTCGAGAGGTCGACGTCGACGTGTCCCGCCAGCGCGTAGGCGACCACGAGCGGCGGCGATGCGAGGTAGCTCGCTCGGACCAGCGGATGGATCCGCCCCTCGAAGTTGCGGTTCCCGGAGAGCACCGCGACCACGGCGAGGTCGTTGTCCGTCACCGCGTTGGCCACCTCGTCGGGCAGCGGGCCGGAGTTCCCGATACAAGTCGTGCACCCGAACCCCACCAGCGAGAAGCCGAGCTTGTCCAGATACGGCGTCAGCCCGGCCGCGTCGAGGTACTCGGTCACCACGCGCGAACCCGGAGCGAGCGACGTCTTGACCCACGGCTTGGTGTCAAGCCCCGCCTCGACGGCCTTTTTCGCGAGCAGGCCGGCGGCGAGCATCACGGCGGGGTTCGAGGTGTTCGTGCAGCTCGTGATCGCGGCGATCACGACCGAACCGTGGCGGACGACGCCGTGATTGAGCGGGACCGGCTCCTCGGTTCCCGGTTCCACGGTCTCGTCGAGATCGACCCCGACCTCCGGGTTCCCGCCCTCCTCGAGGAGCCGACCGACCTCGTTCGAGTCGGGGTCGGGTTCGAGCCGGTCGCGGAACGATCCGACGAACGAGCCCCACACGCGCGAGAGCGGGACGCGATCCTGTGGCCGCTTCGGTCCGGCGACCGAGGGTTCGATCGCGGCGAGGTCAAGCTCGAGGATCTCGGTGAACGTGGGCTCGGGGTCGCCGTCGCGGCGGAACAGGCCCTGCTCCTTCGTGTAGCGCTCGACGAGGTCGATCCGGTCGCCGCGACCCGTGAGCTCCAGGTAGCGCAGCGTCTCGCCGTCGACCGGCCAGAACGCGGAGGTGGCACCGTACTCCGGGCACATGTTCGACAGCGTGGCGCGATCCGCGAGCTCGAGGGTCGAGCAGCCATCCCCGAAGAACTCGACGAACCGTCCGACGACGCCGTGCTGGCGGAGCATCTGAGTGAGCGTGAGGACCAGGTCGGTCGCCGTCGTGCCGGCCGGGAGTGCACCCGCGACCCGGACCCCCACGACCAACGGCGTCGGCAGGAACATCGGCTGGCCGAGCATCGCGGCCTCGGCCTCGATGCCGCCCACGCCCCACCCGAGGACCCCCAGCCCGTTCACCATCGTCGTGTGGGAATCCGTCCCGACGAGCGTGTCCGGGAGCGCCACGCCGTCCTGCACCCTGACCACTCGCCCGAGGTGCTCGAGGTTCACCTGGTGGCAGATCCCCGCACCGGGCGGGACCACGCGGATGCCGTCGAACGCCTGCTGCGCCCATCGGAGCAACGCGTACCGTTCCCCGTTGCGCCGGTACTCCCACTCGATGTTTGCCTCGTACGCCTCCGGCGAGCGGAACAGGTCGACCTGCACCGAGTGATCGATGATCAGATCCACGTCCACCAGCGGGGAGACCCTGGACGGGTCGCCGCGGGCACGCTGCATCGCCGATCGCATCGCGGCCAGGTCGACGACCGCGGGCACGCCCGTGAAGTCCTGCATCAGCACGCGAGAGGGCATGAAGGCGAGGTCGGCGCGCGGGGCCTCCCGCGGCCAGGACGCGAGCGCCCGGACGTCATCCTCGGAGACGTCGCGGGTGCCGGCCCGGCGGAGCAGGTTCTCGAGCAGGATCTTGACGGTGTGCGGGAGCCGGTCGAGCTCGGCGACCTCCGCGAGCCGGTAGAGCTCGACCTGACCGTCGCCGGTCTCCAGTCGGGTCCGGGCAGCGAACGGGTCGCTCACGGTTCCATGCTCTCAGACGCCCCGGCGATGCTCGGCGATCGCCTCACGGTGCCCGATCCTCGTCTCCCGCCGGATCTTGGCCTCGCGCTGACGGCGTTGCTCCTCCTCGGTCTCGGCGATCAGCGGCGGGACCGGTCTCGGCTTGCCTTCGTCGTCGAGCGCGACGAACACGAGGTACGCGCTGGAGGTGTGGGTCCTCGTGCCCGTCTCGAGCTCCTCGGATTCGACGCGGACGCCGATCTCGAGCGAGGTCGTCCCCACGTCGTTGACGGACGCCTTCACGGTCACGGTGTCCCCCACGTGGACCGGCGCGAGGAACGACATCTCGTCCATCGTGACCGTCACGCACATGCCCCCGGCGTGTTTGAACGCGGCGAGCCCCGCGGCCGTGTCGACGAGCTTCATCACGACGCCGCCGTGCACGAGCCCGGCGATGTTGGCGTCGGTGATCTCCATCAGCTGGGCGAGCGTCACCTGGCTCGAGGCCACGCGTCGGGGTTCGAGATGCTCCACGTGCGGATTCTAGGCGGCGGGGCGCCGGTAGCATGCCCGCGTGCGTCGCTTCCTCCCCCTCGTCGCGATCCTCGCCATCGCCGGGGCGGCCTGTTCGGGTTCGGACGAACCGGTCCCCTCACCGTCCGCGACGACCGCTCCGCCGACCACGCAGACCACGACGACCGCTCCGCCGACCACGCAGACCACACCGTCACCCACACCCACCACCGAGGGATCGAGCCCGAACCCCGGTCCCGCCGAGGATCCCGACGTCCGGCTCCCCGAAGGCATGCCGGCGATCGTGGACGACGCCGACGACCTCGCGCTGATCGCGTCGGGGGACCTCACCCCCCTCGTACCCTCCGGAGCGAGCTACGCGAACCGCTTCGCCCTCCGAGACCCGATCGAGCAGATCGTGCTGACCTGGTTGGACGGCAGCCCTCTCCGTCGGCGGAACGGACTCATCGTGTGGCAGCGATCCGAGGACGAGAGCTGGCACGCCGTGTACGCCTTCACGGATCCGGTGCGCCTCGGTGTGTTCGGGATCCGTGTCGACGCCGGCGAGCTGACGGGTGACGCGATCGCCGACATCCTCAGCTTCGAGGACGTCGGGGGCAGCGGTGCCTGCGGGACGTACCGGGTCATCGCCTCCACCGTAGGCGACGCGACCGAGATCTTCCGCCGCGACGCGTGCGACACCCAGATCGCGATCTCGGGCGGTGACCTCCGGATCCGGGAGGCCGTCTTCCACGCCGGCGACCCGCATTGCTGCCCGAGCGCGTTCCGCGAGTCGACCTTGCGCTGGAACGGGACCTCGTGGGACGAGGTCTCGTCCGAGGTCGTCCCGAACAACCCCGCCGGCCGCTGAGCGACCCCTTCGGGGGCTCCGTGCCCTTATCACCCGATCGCCCGTCCACCGGTCGATGGACCGCCGCGGAACTCGTGCGGCGAAGGGCTTACGTCGACCCTCGGGCCAGCCGATATGGGGAGCGGTCCCGGCGATCGACGTAGGGAAGGCAAGATCTTGAGCGTGAGCGTTCCCGTTGGGGCGCGGAGAGTGGCATTCGCGGTGCTCGCACTTGCCCTCGCAGGTGCGGCCGCGTTCGCGTACCCGCAGGCGGGCAAGGTGAACGACCGGCTGTCGCTCGAAACGCGTCGGTCGGCCGAACATGCCGCCGAGGCCGTCGCGTCGAGGCTCGCGACCGAGGACGTCGAGCGTTCGATGGGCGCGGCCCGAGCCGACGCGATCTCCTCGTTCGTCGTACGCCGGCTGCTCGACCCGAGCGAATCGGTCACGATCTGGAGCACCGACGCGGTCATCGTGTTCGCGGCGGACCCGACCCTGATCGGCACCCAGGATTCTCGACTCCGCAACCAGATCTCGGGTGTCCTCTCGAACGGGACTCAGACCGAGACCACGGATGGATCCGTGCACACCTTCGTCGCCGTCGCGGTGGGCGAAGGCGAAGGGACGCCGGTCGTGGCCGAGGTCATCCGTGCGGACGAGGACTCGTCCGCCGGTCGTCCCTGGATCTACGCCTCGATCGCCGCTGGCTTCCTCGCGCTCCTCGCACTGGTATCCGCCATCCGCACCTCCGGCCGTCCGAGCTATCGATCTAGCGGGTTCGGCGGCGTGGACGACCTGCGCAGGGAACGCAAGAACCTGCTGCAGGTGCAGAAGGCCCTCGAGCGGTCGCGGACGGAGGAGGCGAACCTGAGGAGCGAGCTCGAGCGCCTGGCCGGCGACCTCGCCCAGGCCAAGGGAGCGCTCGCCGCCAAGGAGAGCTCGACCGGTGAGGTCGAGTCGAGGGTGCGGGCCGCCGAGAGACAGGCGGCGCGAGCCGAGGCCGAGCTCCGGGCCGGCGTGACGGTCCGCGAAGAGGTCGCTCGGCTGATCGAGACCGAGCTCCAGACCGCGCGGTCGGAGTTGGCGATCATCAAGGGGCAGCACGAGGTGGCGCAGCGGCGCCTCGAGTCGGAGCGGACGGCCGAAGCGCGGCGCGAAACCGCAGCCGCCGAGCGCGATGCCCTCGCGGCGGAACGCGACGCGATCGCCGCCGAGCGCGACGCGCTACGGGGCGCCGACGAACGCCTCCGCGGTGAGCTGGACGCCGCGAAGGCGAACCTCGACATCCTCAGCCGCGAGACGACGGAGCTCGGCGACCGGTATCAGGAGTCGGCGGCTCGAGCCGCCCACGCCGAGGCCAAGGTGCTCGATCTGAACGCCGATCTCCGCGAGCTCGAGGGCCAACCGGATCCCACGGGCGAGCTCCAGAAGACCCACGCCGAGCTCGACAGGACGAGGAACGAGCTCGGCGCCGCGCTCCAGAAGGTGGAGATGCTCGGGGCGCAGCTGGCGGTCTCCCGCTGCGACCTCGAGGTCGTTCGCGGGGAGCAGGAGCTCGGCAACGGGGAGCTCGAGGACGCGCGCTCGGAGCTCGATGCCGTTCGAGCCGAGCTGGATGCCGCGCGCGCCGACGCGACGTCGTCGTGGGACGTGCGCGACTCGACGCTGGCGGCGCTCGACTCGGTCCGGACCCAGCAGGAGACGACCACCGCGGCGCTCGACGAGGCGCGCAAGGAGCTCTCGGCGTCGAAGGCCGCGCTCGGAGCGGCACGGCTCGATCTCGAGACCGCACGGTCGAACGAGGAGCGAGCGCTGACCGAGGCGGCCGAGGCGCGCTCCTCGTTCGACGCCGTCTCGGCGGATCTGTCGAATGCGCGCGAGGAGACCGAGGCGGCCTGGGCCGAGGCGACGGCGCTCACCGGTCGGATGGACGAACACGTCGAGCGCGCCACCCGCGCCGAGGCCAGGGCGCTCGAGCTGTCGCAGCGGGTCACCGAGCTCGAGTCCCGGCCGGACCTCACCCCCGCGCTCGAGGACGCGAAGGCCGCGCTCGATACGGCGAAGGACCAACTGAGCGATCGCGACGAGCAGGTCGCCGGGGCGCGGAACGAGCTCCTCGCCGTCAGGACGTCGCTGCAGGCCGCCACCGCGAAGGCCGAAGCGCTCGAGGCGGAGGTCGAACGGGCGGAGGCCAAGGCGGCGGAGCTCGCCGCGGAGGTCGAGCTGCGGGACGCCAAGGGCGCGGAGCTCGTGGCGGAGGTCGGGCGAGCCGAGGCTCGGGCCGAAGCCGCCGAGGCCCGCGCGATCGATCTATCCGGCCGGATCGAGGAAGGCGACACCCGGTTGAACGAGCTCGCCGAACGCGCCGAGCGCGCCGAGGGGCTCGTCACCGAGCTCGCGGCCCGGGCGGAGCGTGCGGAGGTCCGCGCGGAAGAGATGGTCGAGCGAGCGGAGGCCGCGGAGATCGCCGCCGCCCGCGAGCACGAGAACCCGGAGCTCGAGGCCGCCCGAGCCGAGGCCGAGGATCTGACGGCCAAGCTCGCTGCCGTCACGGGCGAGCTCGAGGCCGCCCGAGCCGAGGCCGAGGACCTGACGGCCAAGCTCGCTGGCGTCACGGGCGAGCTCGACGCCGCGTTGGCGTCCGCGGGCGCGCTCGCGCGACGCAACGGGGAGCTCGAGGAGCAGGTGGCGTCGCAGGCGGTCAAGGCCGAGGTCGATGCCGCCGATGCGCGGGCGCGGTTGCTCGAGACCCAGGGATCGCTCGCCCAGCTCCAGGAGACCGTCCAGCGCCGCGACGAGCTCGGATCCTTCGTGCAAGAGGCCCCGTCGATGACCCCCGGCGCCGCCACCGAGGTCGCGGACGCGCTCTCGGTCAACGTGAAGCGTTCGATGTCGGCGATCTTCGAACTCGCCCGAACCCTGTCCACCGGTCAGGAGAGCAAGGACGACGAGCTGTTGCTCTATCAACTGATGACGCAGGCCAGGCGGATGGAGCACGCGATCCGCGACATCTTCGACGCGGATCGGCTCACGCGCGGCGAACTCGTGCTCGAGCGCCGCAGCACCGAGATCGACACGCTGGTGCGCCGCGCGGTCCGCGAGTTTCCGTTCGCCGGCGACCGCGACCTCGACATCGCGGTCGAGCCGGCGACGATCATGGTCGACCGCGTTCGCGTGGAGCGCCTGGTGGACGATCTGCTCGCCTCGGCCGTCGGGCGCACGGAGACCGGTGATCGCATCGCGCTCGTCCTGGAACGAGCCCCCGACGGCGTGCTCATCTCGGTGGAGGGCGGAACCCCTCTGAACGGGGACGGCACCGCCGAGGCGGCCGCCGCGTTCCTGGCCCGGCTCCACGGGGGTTGGACCAAGGCCGAGCGGCTCCCGGACGGTACGGGCGTGGTCCGGGCGTTCCTGCCCAACGGTCGAAACGCCGGCACGGCTGAGGGCGCCGATCCCGAGACCGCCGCGGCCCTCGGCTGAGCCGAACGCGGCCCTACACCAGGACCGCGGTGCTTCGTCGGCGCCCCACCTTCCGCACGGAGATCGTGGCCGGGAACTGATCCTTGATCTGCTCGGCGTGCGTGACCACGAACAGCTGGTGGAACCTCGACGACAGCCGGCCGAGCGCCTGCACCATCAGGTCCTTGCGCTCCTCGTCCAGCGAGGCGAGCACCTCGTCCAGGACCATCATCCCCACGTCGGCCCCCGACAGGCGTGACAGCTGCGTCGAGATCGCCACACGGAGCGCGAGGTTTGCGAGATCGGTCTCCGAACCGGAGAAGCGATCGATCGCGAAATACGAGTCACCGTCGGCGATCTGGATCGTGAGCTTCTCCTCGTCGACCTTGAGGTCGTCGTACTCGTGGTTCGTGAGCTCGCGGAACAGCGCCTCCGCCTCGCGGGAGAGCTCGGGCCCGATGCGCGCCACCAAATGGTTGCGGAACCCCTCGAGCAACAGCGCCACCCGCTCGACGTACCGCGCGTCCGAACGCAGCTCGTCGACCCTCGCCTGCGTCTCCTTGGCCTGACGCACGGCGGCGACGAGCCCGGCCTCCGCCTTCTCCGCGTCCTTCAGGGCGTCGCTCACCCCGCGTTCGGTCTCCCGCGCCTCGTCGAGCGCGCCGATCGCTTCCTCGAGCTCGTCGTGCAGGCGCTCATGCGCCGCGTCGTCGAACGCGAGCCCCTCGGCCTCCCCCGCCAGCTTCGCGAGCTCGCCGTCGAGGAGTTCGATCCGCTGCCGCGCGGCGTCCAGGTCGCGTTCGGCCTGCTCGAGGTGCTGCCGTTCGGTCCGAAGCTCCGCCGCGCTGGTGCTGAGGGTTCGCGCGCGTTCGGCGCTCGCCCGAAGCTCGTCGAGCTCGGGGACCGCCCCATCGAACGGCTCCGCCAGCGTGGCCACCTCGGCCGAGAGCGACCCGATCCGCTCGGCGAGCTGCGACCGGTGCGCGTTCTCCTCACGCGCGCGCTCCCCCGCCTCCGCCGCGGCGACCTGATCCTTCTCCGCCCGGGCCCGCTCGGCGAGCGCCTTCTTGACCGCCCCCGCGGCGGTCGCCGCGGTCTTCTTCGCGCCCGCGACCTCCGCCTTGCAGTGCTTCACGTACGACGCGAAGTCGTCGCCCAGCGCGCGGCCGCAGGTGGGGCAGGGCTGGGACGGATCGGCCTCCGCCGCGCGCTCGAGCCGCTCGAGGGCCTGCTCCAGGAGCGTCGACCGGTGCGCCCGTTCGGCCTCGGCACCGGCGAGGGCGGACCGGGCGCGTTCGACAGCGCCCGCCGCGACCTCGAGCGCCGAGAGCACGGCCGCGCGGTCGGTCTCGGGCATGGCGTCCAGCCGCGCCTGTGTCTGCGCCAGCTCGGCCCTTCGTTCGACCAGGGCGGTGCCGAGCCGCAGCCGATCGTCGATCCCGGCCAGCCCCACGAGCTCGTCCTCGATCGCGGGCAGCTGCGCGACGGCAGCGTTCATCCGCTCGACGCGCTCGACCAGCGCCTGGTGCTGCTCCGCGGCGTGTTCGCTCTGCTCGGTCTTCGCGCGGAGCTCGACCGTCAGCTTCTCGATGCGTTGGCGGACGGCGTCCGACCCCGCGAACGCCTTCTTCGCGGCCTTCTCGACGGCGACCGCCTCCTTCAGCTCGGCGGCCGCGGCCCTCGCGAGACGCTTGGCCTCCGTCACCACGTCCTTCGCGACCTTCAGGTCCGCCTCCAGCGCGGCGACGTCGGGCACGGCGCCGGTGAGCTGGTCCGCGCTCTCCTTGGTGGCCCTCGCCTCCCGCCGCGAGGCGTTGCGCGCGTCCTCGACCGGCCGGATCCCCAGGAGGCGCAGCGCCATCTCCTTGCGCCTGCCCGGCGTCACGTCCGAGAACGCGTCGAGCTGCTTCTGCTCGGCGTAAACCGAGGCGCGGAACACCTGCAGGTCCATGTGGAGCAGGCGACGGATCTCGGCGTCAACCTCGGTGATGCCGGACGCGAGGGTCATGCCCCCGCCGAACAGCTCCGCCTCGGGGGTGTGGCCCTTGCCCCGGATCGTCCGCCGGACCTCGTAGGGCTGCCCCGCGTGCTCGAACACGAGCCGGACCTCGCAGTCGGTGAGGACGCCGTGGGTCCGGATCTCCTGCTTCCTGGTCCGGGCGGCATCGACGCCGTAGCAGGCGAACGCGATGCTCTCCATCAGCGTGGACTTGCCGGCGCCGTTGACGCCGAAGATCCCGATCACGCGCGCGGGCAGCTCGAGGTCGACCTCCTCGAAGATCCGGTAGTTGCGCAAGGAGAGCTCGAGCACCCTCATGCGCTCTCGCCGCGCGCGTCCTCGAGGAATCGCGCGCCGAGGGAGACGACGCGTTCGCGTTCGAGTCCGGCGAGATCCTGGAGCTCGACGTAGGAGACCCACTCCTGCTCGATGGAACCGATCGTCGGGCCGCCCTGCACGGCCATCGCGTCCGCCCCGGGCTCGGGCTCGACCTGGACCCAGAGCGCGCCGGGCACCGCCTCCTGGAACTGCTCGAGCCCGACCTGCCGGTACGACGCGGGGTCGACATCGTTCAGGTACACGCGTACGACGGCGCCGTCGGGCGTCCCCTTCGCCGCGCGTTCCACGGCGTCGACCAGCTCGCCCGCCGACAGGCTCGCGGCCGCGACCGAGACCGTCGCGAGCGGTCGCTCGTGCGGGTTCTCGATGTGGTCGACCGCCCCCGAGTCCGTGTCGATCACCACGAGGCCCTTCGCGGTCTCGGGCGAGTCGGCGAACGAGAACGTGTCGGTCGAGCCCGCGTACCAGGTGCGCTTGGAGATCTTCTGCACCGCGTGGTAGTGGCCGAGAACCACGAGGTCGAACGCGCGGTCGAACGCCGACTCCTCGACCTCGAGCTCGTTGATGTCGCGGTACGCGCGCGAGGGAAGCGACGTGAGGGCCACGTGGGCGATCAGCAGGTTCGTCGTGTCCGCCCGGACCGCCCCCGAGGCGACCTTCAGCTGTTCGCGCAGGTCGTCGACGGCGAGCGTCTGCGGAACCGCGTGGACGGCGACCCCCGCGACGTCGGAGCGGACCGCCTCCATCCGCCACGCGAACGCGACGCCCGGGAAGACGCGTTCGAGCGCGTCGTAGGGCGAGCCCGTCCCGCGGATCCGCGGGGTGTCGTGGTTGCCGCTGATCGCGACCCCGTGCAGGCCGGCGTCGTCGAGCCGCTGCAGGCCGGCCAGGACCTGCGCGAACGTCCGATAGGACGGGCGAGCGTGGTCGAAGATGTCGCCGAGCCACAGGAACCCGTCGGGCTCCTGACGGATCGTCTCGTCGACCCCCCACGTGAACGAGCGGAGGAAGTCCTCCTCTCGGACGTTGCGGCCCTGCTCGTCCCGCAGGTGCGCGAGATGCGAACGCCCGAGGTGCGCGTCCCCGAGCGCGACGAGTCGCGCCATCTACTCGGCGAACCCCTTCGACGCGTCCGAGGGCCGGGGCGGCAGCGGCGACGGCCCGGCAACCGACTTCAGGTAGTCCTCGTACAGGTAGATCTGCGCGGGCAGCGCGAAGGGCGCCTCGAGGTTGGTCACGATCGCCTCGCCCGGCATCAGCGTTTGGATCTCGGGCCCGAGGTCGGAGATGTCCTGCTTGGAGCTGCCGCGCAGGATGTTCCGGTCCTTCTCGTCGGCGAGGCCGAGGATGAAGAACGTGTTGAACTGCGAGAGCAGCTCGTCGTCGATCAGCTTCGGCTGCTGGGACACCGCGCACAGCCCGACCTTGAACTTGCGCCCCTCCCGCGCGAGCCGCGGGAACACGTTCTCGTCGGACCGGGCGACGCGCGAGAGCACGCGCTGGGCCTCCTCGAGCGCCACCAGCGTGGGGGGCAGCGCTGCGAACCGATCCCGGTCCTCCAGGTACAGGTTCGCGTACGCGTCGAGGACCGTCCGCGTGATGACCGATGCGACGAGGATCTCCTCCATCGAGGAGAGCCCGCTGGTATCGACGAGCACGCTGAACCCGTCCATCAGCTCGTCGACGATCCGCTTCGACAGCGACGGCTGTGACGGGTCGCGCGAGATGCACGGCATGTCGAGGATCCGCTGGGCCCGTCGCTGGATCACCTGCATCGTGCTGGTCGCGACGCCCAGATCCTCGGCGAGCGACGCGACGTCCTGCTCCTCGCCCACCCGGACGATCCACTCCTCGTGGAAGAACCGGATCAGCCGGTAGATCGCGTCCTCCTGCGCGTGGCTCCACTCGTAGGCCGTCTGCAGGTCGCCCTGGGTGAGCTCGGCGAGCGAGAGCCGGAGCGAGGTGGCACCGGCGCCCGCGGCGCGCGTCGCGTACACCTTCAGCCGGTCGGACGCCCACGGGTGGGCGCGCAGGCCCTTGCGCGTGCCGCTCCCGCCCTCCAGGTACTCGCCGTGAGGATCGAACAACAGGCAGGTGTACCGGCC
>DATEQE010000284.1:0-4447 GCA_035272825.1 Actinomycetota bacterium | reverse complement strand
CTCGCGCAGCGCGCGCAGGCGCTCGACCAGGGGATCGCCGAGGTCCGGTGGACGTTCGATCCCCTCGTCGCCCGCAACGGATACTTCAACCTGCACAAGCTCGGGGCCGTGGCCGATCGCTTCGACCGCAACCACTACGGGCCGATGGTGGACGAGGTGAACGCCGGCGAGCGGAGCGACCGGTTCACCGTCCGGTGGGACCTCGCACGCGAACCCGGCCCGAGGGACGTGGACGCGCGCGAGGCCGCGCTCGAGGACGACGGCGGGTGGCCGGGCGAGGTCCATGCGGCGTCCGGGCGCGGGGCCCTGGTCGCGGTCCCGAGCGACTACGCGCAGCTCCGGACCGACGATGCCGCGTGCGCGTCGGCGTGGCGCGACGCGTCGGCCGAGGCGATCGAGGCCTGTCTCACTGCCGGGATGATCGCGGCGGGGTTCGATCGCATGGCCTCGAGCTACGCGTTCGCGCCGGCCGAGGACGTGCCCCGGTGACGCGGATCCGTTCGATCGAGCTTCGCCTGGTCGCGATCCCGCTGGTCCGACCGTTCCGGACTAGCTTCGGCGAGTCCACCGAGAAGGTCTGCATCCTCGCCCGCGTGGAGACCGACGACGCGGTGGGGTGGGGGGAGTGCGTCAGCGACGTCGAGCCCAACTTCTCCGAGGAGTGGAACGACGGGGCCTGGCTGATGATCCGCGACTTCCTCGCACCCGCGTTGTTCGCCGCGGGGGACGTCGAGGCCGAGCTCGTCGCCTCGGTCCTCTCGTTCGTCCGTGGGCACCCGATGGCCAAGGCCACGCTCGAGAACGCGGTGCTCGACGCCGAGCTCCGAGCGCAGGACCGTTCCCTCGCCTCCTACCTGGGAGCGGTCCGCGACCGGGTCGAGTGCGGCGTCTCGGTGGGGATCGCCCCCTCGACCGACGTGTTGGTCGAGCAGGTCGCGGGCTACCTCGCCGATGGCTACCGCCGCATCAAGCTCAAGATCGAGCCGGGCACCGACGTCGAACGCGTCCGCGCGGTCCGGGAGGCGAACCCCGAGATCCTGCTCTCGGTGGATGCGAACGCCGCCTACCGGCTGGCAGACGTCGCCGTGTTCCGGCAGCTCGACGCGTTCGGGCTGTTGATGGTCGAGCAGCCGCTGCACCACGAGGACCTGTGGGAGCACTCGCTGCTCCAGCGGGAGATCCGGACCGACGTCTGTCTGGACGAGTCGATCCGCTCGGCCGCGGACGCCCGGGCGGCGATCGAGCTGGAGGCGTGCCGGATCGTGAACATCAAACAGGGGCGCGTCGGCGGGCTGCTCGAGGCCAAACGCGTGCACGACGTCGCGTCGGAGCTCGGCGTGCCGGTGTGGTGCGGGGGGATGCTCGAGACCGGGGTCGGGCGTTCGACGAACCTCGCGCTGGCCGCGCTCCCGAACTTCCGGCTGCCGGGCGACACGAGCGCGACGTCGCGGTACTTCGCCGAGGACCTGACCGAGCCGCTCGTCCTGGCGCCCGACGGGACGCTACCGGTCCCGGACGGACCGGGGATCGGCGTCGAACCCGACCCCCAGCGACTCGAGGCCGCCACCCGGCGGACGGAGCGGTTGGAGAAAGAGTGACAAAACCGTTCGAGCGGGGTTGACCGTCCCGACGGGGCGTCCGTACAGTCCGCGATGAGAGACCGCTGTGACCTTCGGGTCGCGGCGGTTTCTCACATCTCGGGCATCGCGTCCCGGCCCCTTCCCCTCGAGGGACCGCGTTCGGCGTCGGTGATCGCATCGCCCGCCCCTTCGGTGACGCAAGACGCACATCGCGCCTCCTGCTCGTCCTAGACTCAGTCGGACGTTCGATCGACGAGAGGCTTCGGGATGCGCAAACGGGTCATCAGGGCGGGCGAGATCGAGATCGAGGACTCGGAGGGGCGCGTTCGCGCGCGGTTCGGCGTCTCGAACGAGGATCTCCCGTTCCTGTCGTTCTACGGCGCGGACGACAAGCTGCGCGCGCGCTTCGGGGTGCAGCCCGACGGCTCGGCCGGCCTGGCGATCGCCGACGACGAGGGCAAGGTCCGTGCCACGTTCGGGTTGTTCTCCGACGGGTCGGCGAGCATGGCGATGGTGGACCGCAACGGCAAGGTGCGTGCGAAGTTCGGTCTGGGCACCGAGGGCTCGCCCACGCTCGCGCTCCGCAACAAGGACGGCCAGCTCGGCTTCGTCTACTCGCTCGCGCAGCAGGGTTCGCCGACGATCTCGCTGCAGGACGAGGACGGCAAGGTGCGCGCCCGGATCGGGCTGGCGGCGGAGGGTTCGCCGATCCTGCGGCTGCTGAACAAGGAGGGTGAGCTCCGCGCGATCATGGGGCTGACGGCCGACGGGACGCCGGTGATGCAGTTCCTCGACGCGAAGGGCGAGCCCGAGTGGACCGTGCCGAGCTCGTTCTCGCCGTCCCACGACGTCCCCGACGAGACGCCGAAGCCTTCCGGGCCCAAGGCTCGGGAGCGGGGCTGACCCGGCGTGTCGGGGTGGTGGGCCGCCGCCTTCCTCGTCCAGTGGGTCCTGGTCGCCGTGCTGGCGATCGTCGTGGTCGCGCTCGCGCGCCAGATCGGCGTGCTGCAGCTCCGCCTCGCCCCGCTCGGGGCGCTCGAGGTCGACGATGAGGGTCCGCCGCTCGGTGAGGCGCCCGAGGCTCGGAAGGTCCGAACGCCCGACGGCTCCTCGAGGGTGATCGGCGGGCCTGGGCGCGGCCGGCTGGTGGCGTTCGTCTCGGACACCTGTCCGATCTGCGAACAGGTCGCCCCGTCGCTGCCCGCGGCGGCCGGTGCGAGCGGGCTGGAGCTCCAGCTCGTCTCCGATCAGGATCTCGAGACCGCGTACCGCGTCCCGGGCGTTCCGTTCGTCGTGGTGCTCGACGAGGTCGGGGTCGTCCGGTCGAAGGGGACCGTGAACTCGCTCGAGCAGGTCGAGGGTCTGGTCGACACCGCGCGGCGCCGAGCGAGGCAGGCCGAGGAGCTCCGGGCCGGCTGATGGGGGCGGTCGAGCGAGCCGGAACCGAGCTCGCGCGCCGGACGAGCCGACGGTCGTTCCTCGGCAGGCTCGGGCGGACGGTGGTCGCGATCGCCGGCGGCTCGATGGTGGCGGTCGCGCTCGAACCCGATCGCGCGGAAGCCCACCACATCTGCGGGCACTTGTACACGACCGGCTCGTGCCCGCACCCGTACTCGCCGCACTCGAGGACGGACGCCTTCGGGTTCCCGGTGCATCCGCGGCTCGGCTACCCGGTCGACGACGGGGGCTCGATCTACCTGTCGGAACGGCAGACGCGGCGGAAGGTGTGCCAGACCGTGGTGCCCGAGCGGTTCCCGTTCGTGCGGAACCCGCGGTACGGCGGCGGCTGGAGCCGCTGCTGCAACGGACGCGTGCGGCATATCCAGGACTGCTGCTCGACCGCCGACACCCGGATCAACGGCGATGGCTCGGTGCGCGGCTACTGCCCGCGTGGCCGCAAGGTCTTCTGCATCACGTACCGGGAGCTCAACGTCCGGTGCTGAGCGAGCCGGTGGGTCTCGCGCTCGTCGTCGCGTCGGTCGTCGCGGGGATCTCGAGCCTGTTCGGCCCCTGAGGCCTGTCGATGGTGGAGACCATCACCCCCGTGGTCCACGGGGGAAGCCGGAGCCGATGGGGGATCTCGCTCGCCATGCACGCGATCGGTGCCGCCATGGCCGCCGCGATCGTCGGGTCGCTCCTGGCGGGGGCGGGCGCGCTGCTCGGCGCGCCGTGGGGCGTTCCCGGCACCGCGCTCGTCGTGGCGGCGGCCGCGCTCTACGTCGCACGCGAGCTGGGGGCGCCCGTGCCGGTGCCGCAGCTGCGGCGGCAGGTGCCGGACTGGTGGCGCACGTTCTTCCCGCCGCACGTCGCGGCGTTCCTGTACGGGCTCGGCCTCGGGCCCGGGTTCCTCACCTACATGGGCCACGGGACGGTCGTCGTGCTGTCCGTCGCGGCGTTCTCGAGCGGCCGGCCGCTCCTGGGGGCGGCGGTGCTAGCGCCGTTCGGTCTGGCCCGCGGGTTGGGTCCGGTCCTCGCGTTCGGCGTGCGTTCGCCGAGCGACGCGGCGGCCCTCGTCGAACGCCTCGACCGTTCCGCGTCGAAGGCCCGCTGGCGGGTCGCGAACGCACTCGCGCTCTTAGTGGTGCTCGTGGCGACCGCCCTCGAGGTCCGGAAGATCGATGGTCCGCCGGAGGTCGGGGCGCTCGCGGCCGCCGGGCTGACGCTGACGTTCGGGGCGGCGGCGGTCGCCAAGCTTCCGCGCCGGGCTGCGTGGAGGCGGACGCTCGGGTCGTACGGTCTCCGGCCGGGGGCGTGGCGGCTCGTCGGGTTCGGGGTTCCCGCCGCCGAGCTCGGCATCGCGGCGCTCGTGCTCGCCGGGCTCGGGTCGTCGGCGGGACTCCTGGCGATCGTCGCGCTGGTGGCGTTCT
>DATEQE010000283.1:0-6388 GCA_035272825.1 Actinomycetota bacterium | reverse complement strand
GCGCCGTGCGCGACCGAGAGCCGCGTCATCTCCCGGATCACGGACTCCGTGAACGAGGAGGCTTTGCGCGACGGACGGATCTTCGACATCCGGCGATGATAGCCGCCGCCCGAGCCGGTCCGTCTTCAGCCCGCGAGCGTGCCCCGGATCGTGTAGTCCGCCCCGGTGGCGACACAGGTGAGCTGCGCCGGCGAGCGCTGCACGATCGTTCCCTGGAACGCGGTGGCCCGCCAGGCGCCGTCCCGGCTCGCCGCCTTCGTCACGCGGAACCGGATCGTCCACGTCGAGTCGGTCGTTCGTGGGCCGCACCGTCCGAACGGCGCCTCGTCCGATCCCGTGTAGCTCGCGCCGCGCTGGGCGAGGACGCTCGCGAACCCCTTCACGTTCAACTCGTTCCAGGCGACGTCGCAGGGACCCTCGTCACAGGTTGGCCGGAACCGCCAGCCCGTCCGGAAGTCGCCCTTGAACGCGATGAACCCGAAGTTGCGCGTGTCGTGCGCGATCACGCGAAACGACCCTTCCAGGCGAGCCGCACCGAGCGGCGCGGCCGGTGTCCGGACCGTCACGCTGCCCTGTTCCGACGTCACCGAGCCGGCGAACGCCTCGATCTCGTAGGTCGCGCGTTCGAGCGGCAGGACGGTGCCGTCCACGAAGCTCGCTTGATCCCCTGGAACGGTGTCGAGCTTCTCCCCGTCGCGGAACAGCGTGTAGCCCTCGGCCGTCGGGTTGGCCGTCCAGGTGAGCTCGACCTGGAACGGCTGCGCGTCGGCGGCGAAGGCACCGGGCGCCTCGAGCGGGGCGGGCACCCCGTCCTCGGGGCTTACCTCGCCGTCATCGCCCGTGAACACGATGAGGGCCGCGACCCCCAGACCCGCGACCACCGCGATCACGAGGACGAGGACGATCGGGAACCGCTTCCGGGTCGGCGATCCCGGCTGGGGCGCCGCGGGCCGGGGACGCTCGAACATCGAGACCCGCGGCCCGGACGGTGCCGGCGGGATCGACGAAGGGGTCTCGGGCGGAGGCGGCGGCGGAGGCGGAGGCGGAGCCGGGAGATCCGAACCCGATGGTCCTGTGGGTGGTTGTCCCATCCGCTCCTCCGCGTCGTCGCTTTCTACCACGCGGATGCGCCCGGGTGGTCGGGTCGCGAGGTCTAGCATCGGTGACGTGCGCACCGAGAGCGGTCAGGCGGACGGCGGCATCCCGCTCGGCGGCGAGATGCCCGACGGGGTGCGGTTCGTCGGGCCGACGCCCGACCTGGGACCGAGGTGGCGGTTCCCGCTCGACGCCCCGGCCGATGACGACCTCGCCGCGTGCGTGGCGTGCGGTCTGTGCCTGCCGCACTGCCCCACCTATCGCGTCACCGGCGAGGAATCAGCGTCACCGCGCGGCCGGATCACGGCGATGCGTTCGGTGGCCGAGGGACTCTCGGAGCCCGACGAGACGTTCGCGCGCTTCATGGACCTGTGTCTCGCGTGCCGGGCGTGCGAGGACGTCTGTCCCTCGCACGTGCCGTTCGGCCGGATGGTCGAGCGCGCGCGCGTCCAGGTGGAGCCGCTCCGGACGCGACGGTCCAGGTTCCTGCGTTGGCTGGGGCTCGAGGTCGCGCTCCCGCGGAAGAAGCTGCTGTGGCTCGCCGCGGCGGTACAGCCGGTCGCGCGCCTCGCGTTCCCGAAACGAGTCCGGGCCCTCACTCCGGAACGATCCGAGCTGTTCCGCCGCCTCCCCCGCGTGACGGAGCCGGCCGGTGAGAATCGGGGAACCGTCGCGTTGCTGAGCGGCTGCGTGCAGGATCGATGGTTCCGCGAGGTGAACCGCGCCACGATCCGTGTCTTGGCCAGGAACGGGTGGCGGGTGGAGGTGCCTCGTGCCCAAGCATGTTGTGGCGCGCTCGCCGCGCACAACGGGCGCCTCGACACCGCGCGAACGCTCGCCGAGCGGAACCTCCGTGCGTTCGCCGGTATCGACGTCGTGGTGACGAACGCGGCGGGATGCGGCGCACACCTGCAACAGCTCGGCGACCTAATCGCGACCGACGAGGCTCGCGCGTTCTCGACGAAGGTGCGCGACGTGATGCAGCTCTTGCACGATGAGGGGCTCGCACGGCCGCCGAGGGGCCGACCCGCTTTCGCGCGCATCGCGTACCACGACGCGTGCCACGCGCTCCGCGTGCAGCACCTCCGCGACCAGCCGCGCGCCCTGCTCCGCACGATCGAGGGCGTCGAGGTGCTCGACGTGCCGAACGGGGACGTGTGCTGCGGCGCCGCCGGCCTCTACAACGTGCTCGAACCCGAGATGTCGTCGGAGCTCCGCCGCCGCAAGGCCGAGGCGATCGCGTCGACCGGCGCCGAGGTCGTGGCGAACGCGAACACCGGCTGCACGATGCAGATCACCGCTGGCCTCCGGGATCTCAGATCACCAATCCGCGTCCTGCACCCGATCGAAATCCTCGACCGCGCGTACGCGGCCGGGCGCCCCGAGGCGGCCCCGGCCGCCTCGGACGAGCCGTCTCACATCCCGAGCGCCTGACGCGCCTTCGCGTTGTCGCTCGTGACCACGACGGCGCGGTTCTTCGTCGCCAGGTATGCGACCTGGATGTTCACGCCGGCGTCGGCCATCGCGCGAGCCATCTGGCCGATGGCGCCCGGGCGGTCGACCTGATCCGAGGCGAGCTCGGAGATCATCGGGTCGGCCTCGCCCTCGACCTTGATCCCGGCGCCTTCCAACGCGCCGCGTGTCGCGGCCGCGTCGTCGACGAGCAGGTGGACGATCGCTCGTCCCTCGCTCCCAACGGCGCACAGCCCCTCGATGTTGATCCCGGCCTTGCCCAGCGCCTCGCCGAGATCGGCAAGGGTCCCGGGCCGGTCCTCGAGGGTGACGGTGAGGTCCTTCATCGGCACCTCCTCACTAGGGGTCCGTCGCCTGCCGGTCTACGCTCACCGCCTCCCGGCGTCAATCCCCGTTCGGTGCTACATCCCGAGCGCCGAACGAAGCCCCGCCGGGTCGTCCGAGGAGAACACGACGCGGGAGCGGGACGCCACGTAGCAGGCTGCGAGGTTCACGCCAGCGTCCGCGATCGACTGCGCGAGCTCGCCCAGCTTGCCGGGGCGGTCCTCGCTCGAGACGTCGACGACCACGGCCTCGCGCTCGCCCTCGATCGTGACCCCCGCGCCCTCGAGCGCGGTCCGAGCGGCGCCCGCGTCCTCGACGAGCAGGTGGACGTGCCCGTGGCCGCCGCCCCCGAGACCCGCGATGCCCTCGACGTTCACCCCGGCCGCACCGAGCGTCTTCGCGGCCTTCGCGAGCCCACCCGGCTCGTCGGGGAGCGAGATCGACAGATCGATCGCCATCCGGACCCTCCTTTCGACGCGTGGGAGCGGTCGTATCCCGGCGGGGACCACCGCGTCAAGCCGCTAGCATCGCGCGCGTGCGTGTGGTGGAGCGATGGTTCGAGCACGAGACGGTCGACGACGGCGTCCTGCGCATCCGCGAGCCGCACGTCGACCCCTTCCTGCAGGCGAACCTGTTCCTCGTCCGCGGGCGCGACCGTGACCTGCTGGTCGACACCGGCCTCGGCATCGGGCGGCTGCGTGAAGAGCTCGCGGACCTGTTCGAACGACCGGTGATCGCCGTGGCGACGCATCGGCACTTCGACCACACCGGCGGGCTGCACGAGTTCGAGGAGGTCGTCGTGCACCGCGACGACGCGGAGGCGGTCGCGAACGCGCACGGGTTCGCCTCGCTCCGGATCGAGAGCTACCCGCCCGAGGAGCTCTCGGGCTACGACCCGCCCCTGTCGCTGCTCACCGCGCTGCCGCGCGAGGGGTTCGAGCTCGGGTCGTACGCCGTCACGCCGGCCACGCCGACCAGGGTGGTCGACGAGGGCGACGGGATCGATCTCGGCGACCGGACGTTCAGGGTCCTGCACCTCCCCGGTCACACGCCCGGCGAGATCGGGTTGTGGGAGGAGGCGACGCGGACGCTGTTCTCCGGTGACTGCGTGTACGAGAGCGGGGTCCTGCTCGACGAGCTCCCCGAGTCGAACATCGCCGACTACGTCCGCAGCATGCGGCGGCTGCGGACGGTCCAGGCGCGGATCGTGCACGGCGGCCACGACGAGTCGTTCGGCCGAGAACGACTGCTCCAGCTGATCGACGGGTACGTTCGGACGCGGGGATGAAGCCCGTCTTCTTCGCCGAGCGCGCGGCGTTCCACGCCTGGCTCGACGAGCACCACGCGACGGCATCCGAGCTGTGGATGGGTCTCTACAAGAAGGGTTCGGGCCGGCCGAGCATCACCTGGCCCGAGGCGGTGGACGAGGCGCTGTGCTTCGGATGGATCGACGGCGTCCGGCAACGCATCGACGACGAGAGCTACATGAACCGGTTCACGCCGAGGAAGCCCAACAGCAACTGGAGCGCGGTGAACGTTCGGCGCGTCGAGGAGCTCACCGAGCAGCGGCGCATGCGGGCCGCCGGCCTGAAGGCGTTCCGCGAACGCGGCGAGGACAAGACCGCGACCTACTCGTACGAGCAACGACACCAGGCGAAGCTCGACCCGGCCCAGGAGCGAATGTTCCGGTCCAGGATGCAGGCCTGGGAGTGGTTCCGGACCCGGCCGAACGGGTACCGAACCACCGCCGTGTACTGGGTGATGAGCGCGAAGAAGCCCGAGACGCGCGAGCGGCGGCTCGACACGCTGATCGAGGACTCGGCGAAGGGACGCAGGGTCCCGCCGCTCCGACCCCGGACGCGTCGGGGGTAGACCGCTACAGGTGCGAGCGGAGGCCCCACAGCTCCGGGAAGAACCGCTTGCTCAGCGTCGAGCGCAGGTACTCCACGCCGGACGAGCCCCCGGTCCCGGACTTGGCGCCGATCTCGCGCTCGACCATGAGCACGTGGTGGTAGCGCCACTGCGCGAACCCCTCGTCGTGGTCCACGAGCCGCTCCGCCACGGCGAACAGCGAGGCGTGCTCGGCGTCGCGGGCCATCCGCAGCAGGCTCGCGCGCCGTGCCTCCTCGTCGTCCTCGGGCATCGCCAAACCGCGGCGTTCGAGCAGCGCGACGAAGCCTTCCCACACCGTCGGCTCCTCGAGCCGGCGCGCCAGCCGTTCAAGCTCGTCGGGTGAGGCGGCGAGGTCGCGGAGATACCCGGGCTGCTTGAGCCCGGAGAGGAACTCGACCTCGCGGAACTGGGCCGACTGGAAGCCGGACGCCGGGGTGAGCAACGAGCGGAACTCGAGGAAGTCCTGCGGGGTCATGGTCTCGAGCACCTGGATGTGGTCGATCAGGACACGTTCGATCGCGTGGACGCGGGTGAGGTAGTGGCGCGCGCGTTCGGCGTCGTCCTCGAACATCCGGTCGCGCACCGACTCGAGCTCGAAGATCAGCTGCTTGAACCAGAGCTCGTACGCCTGGTGCACGACGATGAACAGGAGCTCGTCGTGGACGGGCGGATCCGAACGCAGGCGCTGGAGCGAGATCAGCTCGGGGACCGCGAGGTACTCGCCGTAGGTGAGGAGGCCCTCCTCGGCCGGCTCGGTGAGCCGGCCCATCCGCCGGACGCGTCCCGCTGCGTCCTCGGCCGGCTCCTTCACGCCTCCATCCTAGGGGCAGCGCGCAGGCGATCGCCCCGTCGGTCCAGGGTGCTGCCATCAGCGCCATCGTGGCCTGCACGCCCGCGTGAGAGCGGCTACCGCCCTCGCTCGGGCGCGACCTGCACGGTAAGGTCCTCCCCCCAGTGGAAGGGAGGAGAACGATGAGGTTTCGAAACGTCATCATCGTCGTCGCCACGTTCACGATCGTGCTCGGGTCCCTCGCGGTGAGTGATGCGGGCGCCGCGCCCGTGACCGCAACGACGTACCTCGCGCTCGGTGACTCGCTCGCGGCGAGCTATCAGCCCAACGGCGACACCCACAGCGGGTACGCGGAACAGGTCCTCCAGCTCGAGCAGGAAGGCTTGCCGGATCTACGGCTCGTCAAGCTCGCCTGCCCGGGCGAACGCACGAGCACGATGGACGTTGCGAAGAAGCGCTGCCCCTACCCTGAGGGCACGCAGCTCGCGCAGGCGATCGCGGTCCTCGGGAGCCGGGACGTGGCGTTCGTCACGCTCCAGATCGGCGCGAACGATCTTTTCCGGTGCTTCGATTTCCGCCGGGGCGCCTTCGATCAGGCCTGCGTCGATGAGCTCCTCCCGAAGATCTCGGCCCGCCTGACATCGATCGTCGGAACGCTGAAAGACGCCGCCGGACCCGGCGTGCCCCTCGTGGGCGCGACCTACTACGACCCGCTGCTCGCGGCCTGGACGTTCCCCGGGTTCGACCACGACGCCGTCGTGGCGATCGCGGACGTGTGGGCCGCGTTCAACGACATGCTCGAACAGACCTACG
>DATEQE010000282.1:0-2528 GCA_035272825.1 Actinomycetota bacterium | reverse complement strand
GTGACCGGTCGGTCGACGACGCCCGCGGGAGCGATGTGCCCGGGCCCGTACCAGAACAACGGGATGTCCTGCGCGTAGGGCCAGGGACCTACGTGCGGGAGGCCCGACCCCACGAAGTTCGGCTCGATCGGCAGGATCTGGATCTCGGCGCTCCGGTCCTCGCTGTTCCCGCGCCAGGTCCGCAGCAGCCACTCGTGCGGCAGCGAGCACGCGATCGACGCGAGGCTCCCGCCCGAGACCGGGATCTGGTCGACGGTCTCGGGCCCGGTGCTCGTCGGCCCCGTGGCGGCCACCGCCGAGGTTCTGGGTGCCTCCGGCAGCTCGACTTCCTCCCCCGAGCACGCCACGCCCACGACGAGCAGGACGGCGAGCACGGCGAACACACGTCGGGAGGGCATCGGCGCGCATACGAAACACGACCCCGCCCGGAACGACAACCCAACCAACGATCGGCAGTTGGTCAGTTCAAGGGCGGGTTCTTGCGCCTGCCCAAGGATTGCTCCCGACGATTCGCAGGCAATGTCGTTTACGTCCAGGGACGTTTCTTTGCCGCCTATCCATGACCACGGTGAGCCACCTGCGGATCACCAACCCTCGAACCGCCATTTCCAAGGCTCGCGCGATAGCGTGACTGCCTCGTGACCGGTCGGCGTCTCCTGCTCATGCTCGTCCTCCTCGCAGCTATCGGGATCCCGGCGGCCGTGCTCACGGCCACCTGCGCCGGTCGCTCGTGCGAAGCATCGGGTGGTGAGACCGTTCGCGTCCCGTTCTGCCCGCTGCCCGCGGCGCTGAAGGACGGGATCGCGAACGGCTTCCGCGAGGGACGATCGCCCGACGTCCTCGGCGTCGCCGCCGGGACGCCCGTCTCCACGGACGTGGACGGCCTTCGCACGCCGTGGCCCGCCACCGGCGCATCCACCGATCCTCGTGTGCCGATGGTGTTCGCGGGCATCGGGGTGACCCAAGAGGCGAGCGTCCCGGACGGGACGACGCTGGATCGCGTCGCGCCGACCGTGAGCGACGTCCTCGGGTTTGAGCGAGACCACCCCGAGGTGCGTTCGGGGGCCTCGATCGCCGGCATCGCCGACGGCGCGCGGCCGAAGCTCGTCCTGTTGATCGCGTGGAAGGGGGTGGGGTCGTCCGAGCTCGAAGCGAGACCGGGCGGGTGGCCGTTCCTCTCGTCGCTGCTCGAGGACGGCGCGGGGACCCTCGAGGGCGCGGCCGGATCCCTCCCGCTCGATCCCGCCGCAAGCCTCACCACGATCGGGACCGGCGGCCTGCCGTCGCAGCACGGCATCACCGGTTCGTTCGTTCGGAACGGCGAGGGCGCGGTCGTGCAGGCCTACGCGCCCCACTCGCCCGTGCAGATCATCGCGACGCTGGCCGACGATCTCGACCACGCGAACCCCTCGACCCTCGTCGGGCTCGTCGCGGACGACGAACGCGATCGCGGGATCGTGGGCGGCGATTGGTACCCGGGCGAGGACCCGGTCGACTCGGTGATCGGCGACAGCGCCACCGCACCGCTGTCGGTCGAGGTGCACCTCACGACCGGCTACGGCGCGGATGATGTCCCCGACGTCATCGGGGTCGTGCTGAACGGACGCGTCCGATCGATGGATCGCTGGACCCGCGAGATCGTGACCGAGGCCGAGCGGGCGACCTCGGGCTTCACACTCGTCGTGGTGGCGGGCACCGGGTCGTCGGAGACGGACCGCCTCGCCGTGCTGGACAAGGGACTCGTCGACGCCGTGGAGGAGGCCGTGCCGGGCGACGCGCCCGCGGTCGCCGCCACCGTGCCCGGGGGCCTCTTCCTCGACCAGGCGGTGCTTCGCGAGGAGCAGGTGACGGGGCAGGTCGCGGTGGACGCGCTCCTGTCGGCTTCGGGGCCGAGCGGTGAGAGGATGCTGGCGGACGCCTTCCAGGGGTTCGCCGTCTCGTTCGCCCGCTACTGCTGAGGAACCGTTTCGATGGCCCAGATCGCCGAGCCGCGCCGGATCGCCGAGCTCCGCCGCCCGGCCGACCGACGCACGGGTGTCACCGTAGCGGCGATGCTGGTCGCGGTCGCGCTCGTCGTGAGCATCGGGGACCTCGGGCGCTTCGCGTGGGTCCGGACCTTCTTCGTGATCTTCGGCTCACTGCTGATCCAGGCGCTGCCGTTCGTACTGCTCGGCGCGCTGGCCGCCGCGCTCGTCGAGGTGTTCGTGCCGATCGGCTGGTTCGAGAAGCTCGGCGTGCTCCCTCGGCCGCTGCAGCTACCGGCAGCCGCGCTGGCCGGACTCGCGTTCCCGATCTGCGAATGCGGGTCGGTGCCGGTGGCTCGACGGCTGATGCAGCGAGGGCTGATGCCCTCGGCCGCGGTGACGTTCATGCTCGCCGCGCCGGTGCTGAACCCCGTCGTGATCGCATCGACGTTCGTCGCGTTCCGAGGCAGGACCACGCTGTGGACGATGGTCGGCGGCCGCTTCCTCCTCGGGATGCTCGTCGCGATCGCCGTGGGGTGGGTGATCGGCAACCGCTCGAAGGAC
>DATEQE010000281.1:0-2443 GCA_035272825.1 Actinomycetota bacterium | reverse complement strand
GGCTGAAGGAGCTCCTGCAGGGTGACCGGGGGGCTCGAGGAGCGAACGCGGAGGCGTGAGCGGTGGCCCCCCGGAGCACGAGCCGGTGGCTGAGCCCGGCAGGGTCCTCGGGCTCGATCTCGGGGACGCGAGGATCGGCGTGGCGATCTCGGACGACGCCCGGCGGATGGCGGTGCCGCTTGGCACCGTCCGGACGGGTGCGCCCGCGGACGTGCGGGCGATCGCGGACCTCATCCGGGAGCACGGCGTGACGCTCGTCGTGGTCGGGCACCCGCTGCTGCTCTCGGGAGAGGCCGGAGAGCGAGCGCACCACGCCGAGCGGTTCGCGGCGGCGATGGCGGAGGCACTCGACGTCCCGGTGCTGCTGCAGGACGAGCGCCTGTCCACCGTGGAGGCCGAACGCGCCCTGCGGGAGAGCGGCGCCGGCGGTCGCGATCGCCGTCGGACGATCGATCGCTCGGCCGCGACCGTGATCCTGCAAGCCTGGCTCGACACCGACCGGCCCGTCTGACCCCGAGGCAACGTGTGCACTCGGACCGAACCTGGCTCCCGACGCTGGCCGCTATGCTGCCTGGCCGATGCAGGACGCCCCCCCTCAGCAGCGGGATGACGACGCTCGCCCGCACGACCGCGCCGAACGGCGGGCCAACCGGGGGTTCCGCATCTTCCTGATCATCTTCGTGGTGCTCGCCGGCCTGGCCATCGCCGGCACCCGCTACTACGGCTGGTGCTCTGGCGCTTCGGGGCCGAGTGACCCGGTCGCGTTCCAGGTCCACAAGGGGGCGAGCGGGTCGGAGGTTGTCGGCGACCTCCACGACCAGGGGGTCCTCCGGTGCGGCCTGGTCTCGACGTGGCTGCTCCGCCGGAGCGGTCTCGAGGACTCGCTCCGCGCGGGGAGCTTCGAGCTGACCACGAACATGACGCCCGACGAGGCGTTCGACATCCTCACGACCCCGCCCGAACCAGTCCCCACGGTCCGCCTCACGATCCCCGAGGGCTACCGCCTGACCCAGATCGCCGATCGCGTCGAGCAGGAACTGGGGATCCCCGCGAAGCGGTTCCTCGGGGCGACCGAAGCCGGGGACTGGTCCTTGCCCCCCTACCTCCCCGAGGACGCCACGAGCATCGAGGGCTTCCCGTTCCCCGAGACATATTTCGTCCGCGAGGACGCCGACGCCGACGGGGTCATCCGGAGGCTGCTCGACCAGTTCGGCACCGAGGCCGAGTCGTTGCCGTGGGCCAACGCGCAGGAGCTCGGCGTGACGCCGTACGAGGTGGTGATCATCGCGTCGATGATCGAGCGGGAGGCCGCGCTGGATCGCGAGCGCCCGATCATCGCGGGCGTGATCTACAACCGGTTGAAGCGAGGGATGACCCTCGGCATCGACGCGACGCTCCTGTACGACGACCCGACGCCGGACGGCCAGCTCAGCTTCTCCGACCTGGAGTCCGACAGCCCCTACAACACGCGGATCAACGCGGGACTGCCGCCGACGCCGATCGCGAGTCCCGGCCGAGCCTCCCTCGAGGCGGCCCTGCAGCCGGCGGACACGCCCTACCTCTTCTATGTGCTGTGCGGCGAGGACGGGCACCACGCGTTCGGGGAGACCGCCGCCGAGCACGAGGCCAACCGTGTCCGCTGCGATGAGTGACGTCCCCGACCGGCCGGGGCGCGTCCGGGGTTCGACGCGCACGGTCGGCGTGCTCGGGTGGCCCGTCGAGCACAGCCTGTCGCCGGCGATCCACAACGCCGCCTTCGTCGCGCTCGGCTTGGACTGGGTCTACGTCCCGCTCCCGGTCGCGCCCGCGGAGCTTCCGACCGCGCTCCGGGGGCTCGGTGCGCTCGGGTTCGCCGGCGCGAACGTGACGATGCCGCACAAGACGCGGACCGCCGAGCTGATCGAGGACCTGTCCGAGGATGCGCGCCTCCTGCGGGCGGCCAACACGATCGTCGTGGGTGCGGACGGGCTCGCGGGCCACAACTCGGACGCGGTCGGGTTCGAGCGGTTCCTCCGCGAGGACGTGGGGTTCGACGCGTCCGGCCGGTCGGCGCTCCTGTTCGGGGCTGGGGGAGGCGCCCGTGCGTGCGCGCTCGCCGTCGCGCGATGCGGGCTCGCGAGCCTGTCCGTCGCCGTGCGCGAAGCCTCGCGGACCGACGACCTGCGCGCCGCGCTCGAGGGCTCGGACACGGCGGTGCAGGTGGTCGGGTTCGACGACGCCTCGGGGTTCGAGGTCGACCTGATCGTGAACGCGACGCCGCTCGGCGTCCACGGTGAGGAGCTACCGCTCCCGCCGCTGCCCCCCGGGGTCGTCGGGGTCGACCTCCTCTACCGGCCGGGCGTGACCCCGTTCCAGGAGGCGGTGCGCGACGCGGGCGGCGCTGCGTTCGGGGGTCTCGGGCTGTTGCTCCAGCAGGCGGCGATCTCCTTCGAGCTCTGGACCG
>DATEQE010000280.1:0-6355 GCA_035272825.1 Actinomycetota bacterium | reverse complement strand
GACGAGCGCCAGCCGGACGTCTTCGTGGAGGCGGTCGCGCATCGCCGCGTGGAGGAGATCGGGCTCGTGCAGCAGCGCCACCGCCACGAGCGCGGCGTGCCCCGCGTTCGACACGGCGTCCTTGCGCGGGACCGCGTCCGGGAGCGCGCGCCGGGCCGCCTCGGTCGAGATCGCGATGTCCGCCGGGACGAACAGCGCCGGCCGGAGCTCGGGGTCCGGGTCGAAGCGGGCCACGACGCCGTCGTCCACCACGATCGTGAACCCGCCGAACACGGCGGCGGCGGCGTTGTCGGGATGGCCCTCGAGCCCGGCGGCGATCTCGAGGATCGCGGTCCGATCCAGCCCGAGACCGAGCGCCGCGTCGGCCAGCGCCACGCCGGCGACCGCGGCGGCGGCCGAGGACCCCAGGCCGCGTTCGAGCGGGATCCGGTTGCGGCCGTGCATCGAGGCGAGGGGAACGATGCGTTCGAATCGAGCGGCGGTCTCGGCCAGGGCGCGCGACACGAGGTCGGTCCCGTCGGTCGGCAGCTCGGCCGCGCCCTCGCCGTCCCACGTCACGCCGGGCTCGGCGTCCGTGTCCAGCGTGACCTCGTTGCACAGGTCGAGGGCGAGCCCGAAGCAGTCGAACCCCGGTCCAAGGTTCGCCGACGTCGCCGGGACGATCGCGGTGAGGCGCACCGCTACAGCCCGAGCTCGGCCGCGACGGCGTCGGCATCGGCCGGGACCGTGGTCGGCGCGGCTCCGCCGCTGGTCGCCCACTCCGGGTCCTTCAGCCCGTGACCCGTGAGCACGCAGACGACGGTCCCGCCGCGCGGGAGCCGGTCCTCGTTCGCGAGCCGGAGCAGCCCCGCGACGCTCGCCGCCGAGGCCGGCTCGGCGAACAGCCCCTCGCGCGCGACCCGCCGGTACGCGTCCAAGATGTCGCGGTCGGTCACCGCCAGGATCGCGCCCTCCGACTCCGTCGCGGCCGCGATCGCCAGGTCCCACGACGCGGGGTTCCCGATCCGGATGGCGGTGGCGATCGTGTGCGGCTCCTCGACGGGGCGACCGAGGACGAGGGGCGCGGCGCCGCTCGCCTGGAACCCGAACAGCCGCGGCGGCTCGTGGATCGTCCCATCGGCGAGGTACTCGGAGTAGCCCAGCCAGTGGCTCGAGATGTTGCCGGCGTTCCCGACCGGGACGCAGTGGACGTCGGGCGCGCGACCGAGCGCGTCCACGATCTCGAACGCGCACGTCTTCTGCCCCTGCAGGCGGTAGGGGTTGACCGAGTTCACGAGGGTCACCGGGTAGCGCTCGGCGAGGCCGCGGGCGAGCTCGAACGACGCGTCGAAGTTCCCCTCCACCTCGAGCACGCGCGCGCCGTGCACGAGGGTCGCGGCCATCTTCCCGGGAGCGATCTTGCCCTTGGGGACGAGGACGGCGCAGGCCAGCCCCGCCTTGCCCGCGTAGGCGGCGGCGCTCGCGCTCGTGTTCCCTGTGGAGGCGCATACGACTGCCTTGGCGCCCTCCTCGACCGCCTTGCTGATCGCGACGGTCATCCCACGGTCCTTGAACGAGCCGGTCGGGTTCGCGCCCTCGTACTTCAGGAAGACCTCGCACCCGGTCTCGACCGACAACGCCTCCGAGCGGACGAGCGGCGTCCCGCCCTCGCCGAGCGTCACGACCGGCGTCGCCGAGCCGACCGGCAGCCGATCGCGGTACTCCTCGATCACGCCGCGCCAGGTCCGGGCCACCGTCACTCCTCGGCCTCGACCCGGAGGACGCTGCGGACCTCCTCGACCCCCGGGAGTCCGCGGAGCACGCCGATCGCCTCCTGGAACGCGCCCTCGCGGGCGCGGTGGGTGATGAACACGAGCTGCGCGTCGTCGCCGAACCCCTCCTGCCACACGCTCTTGATCGAGACCTCGCTGCGGCCGAACACGCTCGCGATCTCGGCCAGGACGCCGGGGCGATCCTCGGCCCGCAGCAGGATGTAGTACTGGCCCGTCATCTCGTCCATCGGGCGGATCGTCCGCTCGTAGAAGCACGTGCAGCCGAGACCCCGGGCACCCGCGAGCAGGTTCCGCGCGACGCTCACGAGATCGCCCACCACGGCGGTCGCCGTGGCCTCCCCGCCGGCGCCGCGGCCGTAGAACATCAGCTCGCCGACGTTCGGGCCCTCGACGAAGACCGCGTTGTAGGCGTCCCGGACCGACGCGAGCGGGTGCGACGCGGGGATCATCGCGGCGTGCACGCGGGCTGCGATCCGCTCGTCCTCACCCATCTCGGCGATCGCGAGCAGCTTCACCACGTAGCCGAGCCGGCGCGCGTACTCGATGTCCTCGGTGTTCACGTTCGCGATGCCCTCGCGGTACACGTCGCTCGCGACGACCCGGGCGTTGAACGCGATCGACGCGAGGATCGCGCACTTGGCGGCCGCATCGTGCCCGTCGACGTCCGCGCTCGGGTCGGACTCGGCGTAGCCGAGCCGCTTCGCGTCGGCGAGGACGTCGGCGAACCCACGTCCCTCCTCCGACATCTTCGTCAGGATGAAGTTGGTCGTGCCGTTCACGATCCCCATGACGCGGCGCAGCCGCTCGCCGGTGAGCGACTCCTTCAGCGGGCGGATCAGCGGGATCCCGCCCCCCACGGCCGCCTCGAAGTACAGGTCCAGGCCCTTGGCGTCGGAGGCGTCGAAGAGCTCGCGCCCGCGCGTCGCGAGCAGCTCCTTGTTGGCGGTGACGACGGGCTTGTCGCGTTCGAACGCCGCGAGGACCAGCGACCCCGCGGGTTCGAGCCCGCCGATCAGCTCGCAGACGATGTCGACCTCGGGATCGTCGACCACGGCCATCGGGTCGTCGACGAACGCCGTGTGCGGGAGCCCGACGTCCCGCGGCTTCGCGGGGTCGCGGACGGCCACCTTGTATACCTGCAGCCTGCATCCGGCGCGGCGCTCGATGTCGTCGCGATGGCGTTCGAGCAGCCGGATGACCGCGGCGCCGACGGTGCCGCAGCCCAGCATCCCGACCCGCAGGACCCGCTCGCTCATCCCACCCCCTTCGCCCCCTCGATCTCGGCCCGCCTCAGTATGTCGCCCCGGCTGGGCGCGAACCTCACGTCGCATCGCTTCGCTCCATCGCCTCGGGCGCCGACACGCCGAGCAGGCCCAGCAGGTTCGCGATCGTCCGCTTGGTGCCGCGGCAGAGCCACAGGCGGGCCTGCGTCAGCTCGGCGTCGTCGGACAGGACCGGCCACTCGGCGTAGAAGCGATGGAAGCGGGCCGCGAGATCCTGGGCGACGTGGGTGAGCCGGTGCGGCGCCCGGATCTCGGCGGCGGTCGCGATCTGGGACGGCACGTCCGCGACGGCGCGCAGGAGATCCAGCTCGGCCTCGTGCTCGAGCCGGTCCAAGTCGGTCCCCTCGATCGGCCGGGTCTGGATGCCGTGTTCGGCCGCCTTACGCAGGATCGACGCGATCCGGGCGTGCCCGTACTGCACGTAGTAGACGGGGTTCTCGAGCGACTGGCGCTTCACCGCCTCGATGTCGAACCTCATCGTCACGTCGTTGCTGAACATCAGCAGGTGGAACCGAGCCGCGTCCGTGCCGACCTCGTCGATCAGCTCGTCGAGGCTGACGAAGGTCCCCGCGCGCTTGCTCATCGGGACCGGCACCCCGTCGCGAAGGAACGAGACCCACTGGTAGATCACGATCTCGACGCGCTCGGCGTCGTAGCCGAGCGCCTGCGCGGCGCCCCGGATCCGCGCGACGTCGCCGTGGTGGTCGGCGCCCAAGACGTACACGAGGTGGTCGAACCCGCGCTCGAACTTGTCGACGAGGTACGCGGCGTCGGCGCCGAAGTAGGTGTGCGTGCCGTTCGAACGCACGAGCGGCCGGTCCTTGTCGTCGCCGAACGCGGTCGAGCGGAACCAGACCGCCCCCTCCGCGTCGTAGGCGTACCCGGCGTCCCGCAGACGCTGGACGGCGGCCGCGATTAGGCCCTTCTCCTCGAGCACGCGCTCGTGCATGAAGCTGTCGAAGCGGACCCCGAACCGCCCGAGCGTCCGGCCGATCTGCTCCAGGGCCAAGCGGGCCCCCTCCCGCTGGAGCCTTGCGACCCGCTCGGGGGGCGGAAGGTCGGCGAGGCCCGGACCGTCGGTCTCGAGGATCTGGCGGGCGAGCTCGAGCACGTAGTCGCCGTGGTAGCCGTCCTCGGGCACCTCGGCGTCACGACCCAGGAGCTCCAGGTACCTCGCCTCGACCGACGCACCGAACCGATCCATCTGCCCGCCCGTGTCGTTGAAGTAGTACTCACGCTCGACCGACCACCCCGCCGCCTCGAGCACCCGGGCGAGCGCGTCTCCGAGCGCGGCGTTGCGGGCGTGCCCGATGTGGAGCGGTCCCGTCGGGTTGGCGCTCACGAACTCGACCTGCGCCCGGAGGCCGTTCGGGTCGGCGCGGCCGTAGCCCTCGCCCTGCGCCGCGACGTCCCGGAGCGCGCCCGTGAGCCAGTCGGCCGTGAGCCGGAAGTTGATGAACCCCGGCCCGGCCACCTCGGCGGACCGCACGAAGGGCGCCTCGGGCAGGTGCCGCCCGATGAGCTCCGCGACGTCGCGGGGCGAACGACCGACCCGCGGCGCGAGGACGAGCGCCACGTTGGTGGCGAAGTCGCCGTGCTCCTTCTGCCGAGGCTTGGAGAGCTCGACCTCCGGCAGGTCACCCGCCAGGCCGAGCTCGCGCGCGACCTCGGCCCGAGCCTCGGTGACGAGCGCGATCAGACGTTCCTCGATCATCGGCGTTCGAAGCGTAGTCGACGGACCCGCGCGCACCTCCCTGGCCGGCTTGGGCGAGCAGGCGCGTTGATAGACTCGGGCTGCCGAGCCCTCGTAGCTCAGCGGATAGAGCGCCGGCCTCCGGAGCCGGAAGCGCAGGTTCGAGTCCTGCCGAGGGCACCGATCCCGCGCCGCCACAACGATCCGCCACGACGGCTACGCTCGCAACGCCGACGACCGGTCGGTGCGTGGGGGGTTGCCGATGCAGACGAGGACGCCGGGAGAGAGCGACCACGGTCCATGAACCGTCTCCTGCTGCTCCGGCACGCGAAGTCAAGCTGGGACGATCCGTCGCTCGCGGACCACGAACGGCCGCTGGCGCCCGGAGGCCACCGCGCCGCCGAGTCGATGGCGGAGCACCTCCGTTCGAGCGTCCCGCATCCAGACCTCGTGCTGTGCTCCTCCGCGCTCCGAACGCGGGAGACCCTCGACCGGATGTCGAAGGCGTTCGGCGACGCCGTGGTCGTGGTGGACGACGACATGTACGGCGCGACCGAGGACCTGCTCCTCGAACGGCTGCGGGACGTGGCCGACCGGTTCGAGACCGTCGCCATGATCGGGCACAACCCCGGTGTCCACGACCTCGCGATCGCCCTGGCCGGGAGCGGGGCGGACCTGGAAAGGATGCAGGCGAAGTTCCCGACCGGCGCGCTGGCCGTGCTCGCGTTCGACGGGCCGTGGCGGGAGCTCGCGCCGGGCGACGGCCGGCTCGAGGCGTTCGTGACGCCGAAGGATCTCGCGTGAGCGACGTCCCGTCGAACGATCGGACCGGCCTGACCGAGACCGATCTCGGCCCCGACCCGATCGCCCGCATCGTCGCCTGGCTCGACGGCGCGAGGGCTGCCGGGGTCCGGTTCCCCGAGGCGGCGGCGCTCGCGACCGCCGACGCGGACGGGCGGCCTGCGGTCCGCCACGTCCTGGTCAAGGCCGTCGACGCACGAGGTCTCACGTTCTTCACCAACCGCGAGAGCCGCAAGGGACGCCACCTCGCCGAGAACCCGAACGCCGCCCTGGCCCTCTACTGGCGCGAGCTCGACCGGCAGGTGTCCGTCACCGGTCCGGCGCCGCGCGTGGGCGACGCGGAGTCCCTCGCGTACTTCCGGACGCGGCCGCGCGAGGCACGGCTCGGCGCCTGGGCCTCCCTGCAGAGCCGGCCGGTCGGCTCGCGGCAGGAGCTCGACGCGGCGTTCACCGAGGTCTCGGAGCGGTTCCCGGGTGAGGACGTCCCGCTCCCGCCACACTGGGGCGGGTACCGGCTCGAGCCCGAGACGATCGAGTTCTGGCAGGGGCGCGAGCACCGCCTGCACGACCGGTTCCGCTTCACGCGCGAGGGCGGCACCTGGCGAGTCGAACGGCTCTGGCCGTAGCGACTCCGTCGAACGACCGACGGTCGGCCGCTCGGCCCACGCGGTATCGTTCGGCCCCATGCACGCAGACGAGCTCCGAAGCGCGATCGCCGAGTGGCACCCGCGTGCCGTCGAGGCCCTTTCGAACCTCGTCCGCATCCCGTCGATCGCGTTCCCCGGGTACGACGACAAGCCCGTGCG
>DATEQE010000279.1:0-6804 GCA_035272825.1 Actinomycetota bacterium | reverse complement strand
GTGATCGTGGAGGTGTAGTTGGCGAGCACCACGAAGGGCCGCGGCAAGAGGACGAGCAAGCGGCCCTCGGTCAGGAGCCACCTCCGTCCCTGGGCCCGCGACGCCCTCGGGATCGGTCTCGTCGTGCTTGCGCTCCTCGCGATCCTCGGGCTGTGGTTCGGTTCGGCCGGGCCGGTAGGGCGAGGTCTGGACTGGCTGCTTCACGCGACCTTCGGCATCGCCGCCGTGGTCTTCCCGCTCCTCGCCCTGTACTGGGGGCTGGTTCTGCTCCGAGGCACCGCCGAGCAGGACCGGATGCGGATGTTCATCGGGTTCGCGATCGCCGCCGTCGCCGTGCTCGCCCTGATCTCGCTCTGGCACGGGAACCCGAGGCCGTTCGGCGGCTACGAGCGCGTGAGCGGTGCCGCCGGGGTCACCGGGGCGCTGGCCTCGTGGCCGCTCGGAAAGTTGGTCTCCGGGGTCGGCGTCGCGATCGTGTGGGGCGGCGCCGTCCTCCTCGGCCTGCTGATCTTCACGGGGACCCCGCTCTCGGCGATCTGGGACCGGATCGTGGACGCGTTCTCCCGGGACGGCGACGACGAGCTCGACGAGGACGAGGAAGGAGAAGAGGAGGAGGAGGAGGTCGCCAAACCGCGGGTCGTGCACGCGAGCGACGACTTCTCGCTGGTCGAGCTCCCCGGGGACGAGGAGCCGGAGGAGCAGCCCGAGCCGATCGAGGTGCCCGCGCTCGTCCGGCCGAGCGGAGGCGGGCCCTACGAGCTCCCGCCGCTCGAGCTGCTCCGAACCTCCCCCCCGTTGGCGTCCAGCGAACGGGACGAGGAGCACCAGAAGGCCGCGCTCGAACGCACGTTCCACACGTTCGGCGTGCCCGCCCACGTCGTGGCGGCGCACCGGGGGCCGACGGTCACCCTGTACGAGGTCGAGATCGAGGCCGGCACGAAGGTGAACAAGGTGCTCTCGCTGGCCGACGACATCGCGTACGCGCTCGCGACCCCGGACGTGCGGATCATCGCGCCGATCCCCGGTCGCTCCGCGATCGGGGTCGAGGTGCCGAACAAGGTCCGCGACTTCGTGATGCTCGGCGACATCCTGCGCTCGAAGACCGCGCTCGACGACGAGAACCCGCTGGCAGTCGCGCTCGGCAAGGATGTCCACGGACGGGCGCAGCTCGTCAACCTCGCGGACATGCCCCACGTGCTGATCGCCGGGGCGACCGGCGCCGGCAAGTCGAGCCTCATCAATTCGTTCATCACCTCGATCCTGATGCGCGCCGATCCCGACGAGGTCAAGCTCGTGCTCGTCGACCCCAAGCGCGTCGAGCTCGTGCACTTCGCCGACCTGCCGCACCTGCTCGTCCCGGTGATCGTGCACCCCAAGCGCGCCGCCGAGGCGCTCGCCTGGGTCGTGCGCGAGATGGAGCAGCGGTACGAGCTGCTCGCGATGGTGGGGGTCCGCGACATCGACGGGTACCGCGCGGGGATGGAGGAGGAGTCGCTGCGGATACCGCCGGGGCAGGAGGACCGCGTCGTCGACTTCCCCTATCTGCTGGTCGTGATCGACGAGCTCGCCGACCTGATGATGGTCGCGCCGCGGGATGTCGAGGACGCGATCTGCCGGATCGCCCAGATGGCGCGCGCCGTGGGGATCCACCTGGTCGTCGCGACGCAGCGCCCCAGCGTCGACGTCGTGACCGGCCTGATCAAGGCGAACATCCCGAGCCGCATCGCGCTCATGACCTCGAGCCAGGCCGACTCGCGCGTGATCTTGGACATGAACGGCGCCGAGAAGCTGGTCGGGCACGGCGACCTGCTGTTCGCGCCGTCATCGGCCTCCAAGCCGACCCGTCTGCAGGAGGCATGGGTGACGGAGAAGGAGATCCAGGCGGTCGGGGACTGGGTCCGCGAACAGCGCTCGGCCGAATACGCGATGAGCGTCGAGGGCCTGGGGAAGCCCCCGGTGGAGGGCGAGGAGCATGGCGGGCTCGGGGGTGACGACGACCTGCTCGAGCAGGCGGCCGAGCTCGTGATCCGCTCGCAGCTCGGCTCCACGAGCATGCTGCAGCGCAAGCTGAAGGTGGGGTTCGCGCGCGCCGGGCGGCTGATGGACCTGATGGAGGACCGCGGGATCGTCGGTCCGTCGCTCGGGTCGAAGGCGCGCGACGTGCTCGTGACGCCGGAGGAGTGGGAGGAGTCCCGCTCGGCGCACACCGGTTAGGCCGCGGTCAGGTGCGAACCCACTAACGTGATCGTACGGTTCGGCTGCGCTGCAGGGCGTTGACGAGGTCGGCCGGCAGCGCCAGGGTCTCCGCGCTCTGGTCCTCTTCGATCGAGTACGGCCCTCGCCAGGTCTCCTCGGACCGGTGGTCGAAGATCGCCCCCGGCCGCCACCCACAACATCCGTCCTTGGCCTGGGCCTTCCCCGCGTTTCCACCTCACGTGCCCGTCTCCGCGGTCGTCCGATAGGATGCCCGCGATCCGGCCGGGAGGTTCTTTGCAACGAACGACCGTCAGCGTGGGCCCCGCGCTCCGAAAGGTGCGCGAGGCGCGCGGCGTGACGCTGGAGGAGGCGGCGCGAGACACGCGCGTGCGGCTCGAGTTCCTCGAGGCGATCGAGGCCGAGGACTTCCATCTGCTCCTGGGTGACGTCCACGTCCGCGGGTGCCTTCGAACCTACGCCACCTACCTCAGGCTGTCCCCGGACAAGGTCGTCGCGATGTACGACGCCGACCTGGGCCGTGACGACGAGGTGGTCGTGGTGCCCCCGCCGGGACGATCCGAGCCCGTGCTAGGCGCGCGACGCCGGCGCGACGACCATCGCCTGTGGATCCTCGTCGCCGCGACGGTGCTGGTGCTCGCGGGCGCGTTCGGGGTGCTCTCGGCCCGGCGGCCCGCGCCCCCGCCGGCCAACCTGTCCGGGGCGACCGGCAGCATGGTGGTCGGCGCCGAACTCGGGCGCCCGATCAGCGTCGCCGTCGAGGCGAAGCATGCGGTCGAGGTCACGATCGTGGCAGATAGCGGCGACCCGGAGTCCTTCCAGCTGCGCGCGGGCGAGGGACGCTCGTTCGACGCGGACCAGTCGATCACGATCCGCCTGTCCGAGGGCAACACGGCGCACGTCATCGTGAGCGGCGTCGACTATGGGTTCCCCGGCAAGACGGGCGAACCGTGGGAGGATTCCTACAGCTACGACGAGCCCTCACCGCCGGGAGGCTGATCCCGCCCGTGAGGGCCGAGATCGTCGCGGTGGGGACCGAGCTGCTCATCGGGCAGATCGACAACACGAACGCGCGATGGATGTCGGAGCGGCTCGCCGAGCTCGGCATCGACGTCCTCCAGCACCAGGTCGTTGGCGACAACGAGCGGCGCATCGTCGAGGCGATCGCGCTCGCGACCTCGCGGGCCGACGTCGTGCTCGTGACCGGAGGGCTCGGGCCGACCCAGGACGACGTGACCCGGCCGGCGCTCGCGGAGGCCGTCGGCGCGCGGCTCGTTCGTCACGCCGAGATCGAGGACGCGCTCCGCGATCGCTTCCGCGTCCGCGGTCGCGACATGCCCGAGGCCAACCTGGCGCAGGCCGAGGTCCCCGAGGGCGGCCGCTTCATCACGCCCGAACGCGGGACCGCGCCCGGGCTCGTCGTCTCGGTCGGCGGCGTGACGGTGTACGCGATCCCCGGCGTCCCCTCGGAGATGCGGGAGATGATGGAGGGCACGATCCTGCCCGAGCTCGCGGCGCTCGCCGGGCCCGCGTCGCTCGTCTCCCGGACGCTCCGCGTCTACGGGCTCGCGGAATCGCGGGTCTCCGAGCTCCTGGACGAGGTCTTCCACGCGTCGTCGAACCCGACGGTCGCCTACCTCGCAGGCGGGGGAGAAGTTCACGTCCGGCTGACTGCCAAGGGTTCGCCCGCGGAGGCGAACGCCCTGCTCGACCCGCTCGAGGAGCGGGTGCGAGAGCGGCTGGGCGACCACGTCTACGGCTCGGGGGACGAGGCGCTCGAGGTCGTGACCGGGCGGCTGCTCGCCGAGCGAGGTTCGACGATCGCGTGCGCCGAGTCGCTCACGGGCGGCGGCCTCGGCGAACGGATCACCGCGGTGCCCGGCGCCTCCGCGTACTTCCTCGGCTCGGCCGTGACGTATTCGATCGAGGCCAAGCGCGCGCTCCTCGGGGTCTCGACGGCCACGCTCGAGGGGCCCGGCCCGGTGAGTCGCGCGTGCGCGGCCGAGATGGCCTCGGGGGCTCGTCGGGTGTTCGGCGCCGACCTCGCGGTGGCGCTCACGGGCGCGGCCGGTCCCGAGCGCCACGGCCGTGCCGAACCCGGCCAGGTCTGGATCGGGTTCGATGCCGAGGGGACGGCGCACCAGCACGGGTTCCGCTGGCCGTACGACCGCGAGCTCGTCCGCCGGTTCTCCGAGCTCGCGGCGCTCGACCTCGTCCGGCGGCATCTGCTCGGCTTCCCGCTCCCGGACTGATGGCTCGCGATCGCGCCTCGCGTCCGGAGGCCAAACCGCTCCGGCTGTTCGCCGCGGTCGAGATCCCGGACGAGATCCGCGGCGCCCTGGCCGAGGCGGTGAAGCCGGTCCGCGAGCGGTTCCCGAAGGCGCGATGGGTGCCGATCCAGAATCAGCACGTGACGGTGAGGTTCCTCGGATCCACCTACCCGCGGCTGGTCGAGTGGGTGACCGAACGCGTGTCCGAGGTGGCCGGCGAGCACGGCCCGATCCCGACCCGCATCGTGGATCTTGGCGCGTTCCCGGATACTCGCCGGGCCCGCGTGTTGTGGGCAGGGCTCGAGGACGCGAGCGCGCGGCTCGAACGGCTCGCGGCCGGTCTCGACGAGTCACTCGCTCGCGAGTTCGCGCCGGAGAAGCGTGCATTCACGCCCCACCTCACGCTCGCACGCTTCGACCCGCCGGTCGGGCTCGGGCCGCTCGAGGTCGCGTTCGCGAGCGAGCCGTTCCAGATCGACCGGATCGTGCTGTTCCGCAGCCACCTGCGCCGGCCCGCTCCCGTGTACGAGCCGATCGGCATCTTCCCGCTCGCTCCCTGAGAGCTCGCTGTCGCCTGGGTCATCTCGGCTTCAAGTTCGCGACGAGGCCCCGATCGCCACGTCGCGAACGGGGGACCGGTCCGCGACGAGTGCTCGGTCGAGGTCGAGCGGTTCTGCGATCCCTGACTCGAGCTGCTTGACCTCGAACACCTGTTCGAGTAGCGTCTGCGGGGTTGCACGGCTCGAACTACAGGGGTGTAATCCATGTCAGACCCTCGCGGTAGCGTGCGGTCCTCCCTCGACGAGGAGCTCACCGATGCGGTCGCGGGGTGGGCGAGGGCCCAGCGGGTGGGCGGGAGGCAGCCGGTGGGCGGGAGTCAGCGGGTGGGCGGGAGTCAGAAGGAGGATTCACGGATGGACGACCGGGACAAGATGCTCGACGTCACGCTCACGCAGATCGAGAAGCAGTTCGGCAAGGGCGCGGTGATGAAGCTCGGCGAGCACCCGATGGGCGCCGGCATCTCGGTGATCCCGACGGGCTCGCTCGCGCTCGACATCGCGCTGGGCGTGGGAGGGATCCCGCGCGGACGCGTCGTCGAGGTGTTCGGGCCCGAGGGCTCGGGCAAGACGACGGTCTGCCTCCACATCATCGCCGAGGCCCAGAGCCACGGCGGCATCGCGGCGTTCATCGACGCCGAGCACGCGCTCGACCCGACGTACGCGCAACGGCTCGGTGTGAACATCGACGAGCTCCTGGTCTCGCAGCCGGACTCCGGCGAGCAGGCGCTTGAGATCGCCGACATGCTCGTGCGCTCGGGCGCGCTCGACGTGGTCGTGATCGACTCGGTGGCGGCGCTCGTTCCGCGGGCCGAGATCGAGGGGGAGATGGGCGACGCCCACGTCGGCCTGCAGGCGCGGCTGATGTCGCAGGCGATGCGCAAGCTCTCGGGCACGCTCTCGCGGTTCGACACCACGGCGATCTTCATCAACCAGCTCCGAGAGAAGATCGGCGTGATGTTCGGCAACCCCGAGACGACCCCCGGGGGCCGCGCGCTGAAGTTCTACTCCTCGGTCCGGCTGGATGTGCGCAAGATCGAGAACCTGAAGGACGGGACCGACGTGGTGGGGTCGCGGACGCGCGTCAAGGTCGTGAAGAACAAGGTCGCGCCGCCGTTCCGCCAGTGCGAGTTCGACATCATGTACGGCGTCGGCATCTCCAAGGAGGGGAGCCTCCTCGACGTCGGCGTCGATCTCGAGATCGTCAAGAAGAGCGGCGCGTGGTTTACGTACGAGGGCGATCAGCTCGGGCAGGGTCGCGAGAACGCGCGCCAGTTCCTGGCCGAGCACACGGACATCGCGACCGAGCTCGAACGCCGGGTGCGCGAGGCGGTGGGCCTCACGGTGTTCGGCGCGGAGGGCGACGAGACGCCGATCGAGGTCGTCCCCGATCTCGTGGTGACCGACGAGCAGCGTGCTCCGAAGGCGGCGAACAAGGCCGACAAGGAGCGTGAGACGACGGGGGCGCGAGCGGGTTAGGGGAAGGCCCGCTCGACCCCCGGCGTCCTCACATCACATGGACACCAAGCGCACCGTCAAACAGCCGCTCGACTGCCACGAACGCGCCCTGCGGCTGCTCGCCGTCCGGCCGCGGACGCGGCGCGAGCTCGAGTCGCGGTTGCGTCAGGCGGGGTTCGAGGACGTCGAGGTTTCCTCGGAGCTCGACCGTCTGGAGGAGGTCCGGCTGCTCGACGACGGGGCGTTCGCGCGGGAGCTCGCCGACCACCACCTGAAGGTCCGAGGGAGCGGCCGCCGGGCCGTCG
>DATEQE010000278.1:0-4245 GCA_035272825.1 Actinomycetota bacterium | reverse complement strand
GATCCGGACGAGGTGGACTTCGTGATCCCGGGCAACGACGACGCGATCCGATCGGTCTCGCTCGTCACCCGTCTGATCGGGGATGCCCTCGCCGAAGGACGACAAGAGGGCCGCGAGGCCGTCGTGACGCGCGCGATCGGTCCCGAGATCGAGCCCGAGCCCGCCCCGGCGCCGAAGCCGACGGCCGCCCCCGCTCCGACACCCGATCCCGCCCCGGCCCGCGATCCCGCCCCGGCCCCCCAGGCCGCCGCGGAGCCCGAGCCGATCGTCCCCGAGGCCGTCCCGGCCTCGGAGGCCGAGCCGACGGAAGCGAGCTGACGCGGATGGCGGAGATCAGCGCGCAACTGGTGAAGGAGCTCCGTGATCGCACCGGCGCCGGCATGATGGAGTGCAAGAAGGCGCTCCAGGAGGCGGACGGCGATCTCGACAAGGCAGAGGAAATCCTGCGGACGAAGGGGCTCGCGTCGGCGGCCGGCCGGGCGGATCGCTCGGCGAACCAGGGGCTCATCGAAGCCTACATCCACTTCAACAACGCGGTCGGCGCGATGGTGGAGGTCAACTGCGAGACGGACTTCGTCGCCAACACGGACGAGTTCAAGCAGCTCGCCAAGGATCTGGCGCTCCACATCGCGAGTCCCTCGGCGCCCAAGTACCTCAGCCGCGACGAGGTCGCCCCGGAGGAGCTCGCGTCCGAGCGACGCATCTTCGAGGCGCAGGCTCGGGAGATGGGCAAGCCCGACGACGTGGTCCCCAGGATCGTCGAGGGCAAGCTGAAGACGTTCTACGCAGAGACGGTCCTGCTCGACCAGCCATACGTGAAGGACGACTCGAAGACGATCCAGCAGCTCCTCGACGGGATGTCGTCCAAGGTCGGGGAGAAGGTGGCCGTGCGTCGGTTCGTTCGGTATCGGCTCGGCGAGGAGACCGGGTAGGGTAGCGTCATGCCGGAGGGGGACCACGCGCAGGAGGCCGGCCGGCCGCTGTACCACCGAGTGCTGCTCAAACTCTCCGGGGACGCCTTCGCCCCGATGGACACCGGCTACGGCATCTCGACGGAGTCCACGGGCCTGCTCGCACGCGAGCTCGCCAACGTGGTCGACCTCGGGGTGCAGTGCGCCGTCGTCGTCGGCGGCGGCAACATCTTCCGCGGGCGCCAGGCGCCGGGGATCGATCGCTCCCGCGCGGACTATATGGGCATGCTCGCTACCGTGATGAACGCCCTCGCGCTGCAGGACGCGCTCGAGAAGATCCACGTACCGACGAGGGTCCAGACGGCGATCCACATGGCGCAGATCGCGGAGCCGTACATCCCGCTTCGGGCGATCAGGCATCTGGAGAAGGGCCGGGTCGTCGTGTTCGCCGCCGGGATCGGCGCGCCGTACTTCTCGACGGACACGACCGCAGCCCAACGTGCGCTCGAGATCGGCGCGCAGGCGATCCTGAAGGGGACGAAGGTCGACGGCGTGTATACCGCGGACCCGCACGTGGACCCTACGGCGGAGCGGTTCGAGACGATCGAGTACCTCGACGTGCTCCGCGAGGGGTACCAGGTCATGGACGCCACGGCGATCAGCCTCTGCATGGAGAACGGCCTGCCGATCATCGTGTTCGATTTCCGATCGGTGGGGAACATCCACCGGGCGGTGTCCGGCGAGCCGATCGGGACGCTGGTGCACGGTGGCGTCCGATGACGGTCGACTCCGCGCTGAAGGCGGCCACCGAGAAGATGGACAAGGCGATCGCGGTGCTGAAAGACGAGCTCGCCGGGGTCCGGACGGGACGCGCGACCCCCGCGTTGCTGCAGCGGGTGGTCGTGGACTACTACGGCACGCCGGTGCCGATCCAGCAGCTGGCGTCGTTCTCGGTGCCCGAACCGCGGACCCTGGTGATCTCGCCGTTCGACCAGAACGCGATCGCCGCGATGGAGAAGGCCATCATGGCGAGCGACCTGGGGATCACCCCGGGCAACGACGGCACCGTGATCCGGCTGAGCTTCCCGCCCCTGACCGAGGAGCGCCGTAAGGAGCTGATCAAGCTGGTCCATCACCGCGGCGAGGAGGGCAGGGTTGCCGTTCGGAACATCCGGCGGCACTCGAAGGAAGAGCTCGAGAAACTTGAGCGAGAGGGTGGCATCTCGGAAGATGACCTCGTGCGCTCAGAGAAGGAACTTCAGAAGCTCACCGACAAGCACATCTCGGACATCGACGAGGTCGTGGCCCACAAGGATGCCGAGCTCAAGGAGATCTGAGCGTGCCGGAGGACGAGGAACGGACCGAGGGCGAGGACCTGTTCGAGGATCTCGACAAGTTCTTCGCGCCGATCCAGGACGTCGACTGGCCGGAATCGTCCGAGGGCAAGGGCTCGGAACTGGCGGCGGCCACGGAGCGCCGCGACGAGCCGCCGCGCGTGGAATCCGAGCAGCCGGAGGGTGAACCCGACGAAGCGCGTCGCTCGACCATGGCGTTCGAGACCGGGTCGGAGGACGGTTCCCCCGAAACCGGGGACGAGGAGGCGGCGTCTGCCGAGCCCGACGCGGGGGAACCGTCCGGCGGCGACGAGCAGGTCGCGGCCCAGGAGTCGCCGTCCGAGGCCGACGTCGAGGGGGAGCAGGGCGAGGTCGCCTCGTTCCTGTTCGAGGCCGAGGCGGAGGGCTACGACGTCGAGGAGGGCGCCGAGGCCGGCTCGAGAGGGTACGTCGACCTCCCCGGCGACGAGCCGGGTGTGGCCGAGCTGATCGAGGAGACCGAGACGGTCGTGGTCCCAGAGGTCGTGCCAGAGAAACTGCCAGAGAACCTGCCAGAGAACCTGGAGGACGCGCCGGACATCGAGGCCGTCGAGGCCGCGGCCGACCACTTCGCCGAGTCCGTCCGGGACGAGGTGCAGGTCGAGCCGGAGGTGCCGGCGCCGCAGCCAACCGAGGAGGTCGCGATCGCCCAGCTCCTCGGCGAGGGGGGCGCGGCGGACGAGGCCGAGACCTCGCGCACGGTCCGCGTCGGGGCCGAGGGCTTCGGCGGGCCGAGCTGGCAGGAACCGAGCGCGATCGAGGTCGGCGCCGAACCCGAACGCGCGGGGCCCGGTCGCGACGTCCCCACCGCGTTCATCACCGGCATCGTGCTCGCGGGGCTGGCCGTCGGTGCGATCCTGATCGGGCCCGGAGCGTTCGCGATCCTGGCCGGCATCGTGGTGCTGTTCGCGCAGGGCGAGTTCTACTTGGCGGTGCAGAAGCGCCACTACCAGCCGGCGACCGCGCTCGGTCTCGTCTCGGGGGCGCTCGTCATGGGCGCCGGCTACTACCGGACCGAGAGCGCGATGCTCGCGATCATGGCCCTGTCGCTGTTCGCGACGTTCCTGTGGTACATGACCGTTCCGGCGCAACACCGTCGGAACCTGGTCTCCAACATCGCGATCACGTTCTTCGGGGTCGCGTATGTCCCGTTGCTCGCTGCGTACGCACTCGCGGTCCTGAAGCTTCGCGACGGCGAAGCTCTGACGCTCTCGATCATCGGACTCACGTTCGTCTACGACACGGCCGCGTTCGGCGTCGGCTATTTCTGGGGGAGCCGCCCCCTGGCGCCCACGATCAGCCCGAAGAAGTCGTGGGAGGGAGCGATCGGAGCCACGCTCGTCGTGATCGCGGTGGCGGTCGGCGTGGTGGGTTCGTCGGTGGGTCAACTCGACACGATCGGGCGTTCGGTGGGCCTGGCTGTCGTGGTCGCGCTGTTCGCGCCGCTCGGCGACCTTGCCGAATCGCTGCTCAAGCGGGACCTCGAGATCAAGGACATGGGCGGGATCCTGCCCGGTCACGGCGGCGTCATGGACCGGATCGACTCTGTGCTGTTCGTGGCCCCCGCCGCCTTCATCTACCTCCGTCTGATCCTGCTCTGAGACCTCTCTCACCCGGGGTCAGCCGACCTTCCGTAGTTTGTGGGCGCCGCGGGGTATCGTTGGGGCGATGCGCTCGCTCGTGATCCTCGGCTCGACGGGATCGGTGGGGACGCAGGCGCTCGACGTCGTGCGGCACAACCCCGACCGGTTCAAGGTGGTCGGCCTGTCCGCAGGCACCAACCAGGAGCTCCTGGTCGGGCAGATCCGGGAGTTCCTCCCGCCGCACGTGGCCATCGCGAACGACGAGGCGGCCGCCGACCTCGAGGAGAAGCTCAGCGGGATCAAGGGCGTCGAGGTCCACGTGGGGCCCCAGGCGGCCGAGAGTCTGGCGCGAGATTCCGAGGCCGACATGGTCCTGAA